>JAAUTT010000732.1 GCA_012031335.1 Bacteroidales bacterium
AAAATAAGATGCCTGCAGGCATTCAGCATTTTAATGCTATCTAGATGTCAGTACTGCATCAATATTAATAATGGTGTGGTACCGGTATAATTTTAATAGCGATATCGCCACACCATTTTTAATGGCCCGGATTTAATTTTTTTAACATCATCTTCCGGGAAGTAACATTGAAATTAATGGTTCGGGATCCTTTTTTTAATCAGGAAAAAACAGGCTTTCTCTTATTGATTTTTGTTAACTGTTTATATTACTTGCCTTCAATAACTTAAAAACCTAACAAATGGTTAAACCTCTTGTTATCCGGGCAAAGGATATTAGTGTAATTATGGATTGCAGCCCTGCAACATCATCGCGCCGGTTATCTCTCATTAAGGATGCACTTAACAAAAAACCACACCAGCAAATTACTTTAAACGAATTCTGCAAGTATTACGATTTGCCGGTAAACGAGGTAATTGATAAAATTAACCAGCATGTAAACCACAATTAATATCAAATTTTCAATTTTTTTAAAATTTACCTTTTGTTTCTCTCCCGCTATATACTGTTTGTAAACTTGCTGGTAATTGTTAAAGCTTCATTTATCCGGGATTTTTAACATAACATTAACCAGTAACAAACAGTAAAAATGGCAAACGACAATCCTATCTTATTTTTCGAGAAAAACCTTTTGGAGTAAGGTTAATCGACGATGAAATTAAATTCCTGAAAGAAAATTACGAAGAACTATTCGACGGCGATACACTTATACAACCGCGCCGGGCCTTTGTTTTGCTAGCCGAAAAAGCTTTATTAAAAGTAAAGAAAAATAGCGAAAGCAAGCCCGAAGATTTACAGGCTATCGCTAATCAACAGGAGATAAACCGCGAGTTAATAAAAGAACTCGAAGATTTAAAAAACTCGCAGCGCGAAATTTCCGCACAGTTCAACGATGCTGTTAATCATAAACTAAAGGCCGAAAGCGAAGTTGAAGAATTATCGGGCAGGGTTTTACAGCTTCAGGAAGCTTTAAGAGAAAAAGAAATTTCCATCCAGGATCCGCAGGAACCAGTAATTGAAATTACCGACAGGTTATTAAAGTTAACCCCGATGGAATCGTTTGTTTTAGCACAAATCGAAAAAGTTCATAGTTGCGATGCTAAGGAAATATTAATTAACCGTTTTTTCATGGTTTACCAACGCCGGGGTAATGGCGATTACGACATAAAAAGAATTACCCCTTCAGCATTTAGGCAAATTGAAGATCATATAAAAAGCAATTAACATGGATCCCGACTATATGCAGGAGCAAAAAAATATGCTCGATCAAATTAGCTTTTATAAAAACGAAAACATAAGGCTTCAGGCTGAATTAACTGCTTTACAGGAGGAACATAGTTTGGTTGTGGTTACCGTAATTAAAACACTTCAATCCGTGGAGCTTTGGCCCATTAAGGAAGGCGATAACCTGACCAGCAAAGCAATAAAAGGTGTAAAAACCATAATGTTCGAAAGTGCTGTTAACCCTACAAAACTGGCAAACCGGTTTAATTTTATAAAAGATATAATTCCTCTTTGCGAAAAATACAAAAACATACAGGTATGAACATTTTGATCAACTTAAAAAACCTACCGACCATAAAGGACCTTCAGGCGATGTATTAACAATGCCCGACCTGAACGAAAGCGATTTTGAGGATGCACCTTACCAGGCAGATGCACCGGTACCCGATTTTGGTTTTAATCCAGCAGCTGACAGCACCAAAAATATAAATGCGGTACCTGGTAACAACATCCAAAATGGTGATCCTTCAGTAATTGTTCAGCCAAAAGAACGTGTTTTCGATCCCGATTTCACAACCGATATAGTTGTAGATACCATTGATACACTGCAATTCAGTTTGTTCATGGCCCTGCAAACCCGTAAACAAAAAAGTATAAGGTTTAAGGACCGGGAAGAATACCTGGAAGCCATTCACCTAAATTATTTAACGGATCCTGAAATTGAAAAGCTCGAAAACCCCGACGAAAAACAGTTGCTGGTTCAGAAGTTAAAAGCCTTCCGCGAAAGCATGGCGAAGATTAACGAAAAACAAGTTTTACTCCCGACGAACTGGACAGACTTAAAAAGCCAGTGCGCCAACTTGTAAAACACACAATTTCGATATTCCCCCAGGGCTGGCATTAACACTGGTTATGGCCGATATCATTTCTAACCGTTTAGTCGATCTAATTATTGATTAATGGACAAGTTTATAATTTTTGTTCGAAGCCTGGATAAACCGTCATTTATAGCATTGTTTATTATTGCTATGATAATGGCTATTACAGGCATTTCGATAATTATCGATACTTGTAAATTTTTGTCCGGAGTTTTTAAAAAACTATTCAATGCACGAAAAAAGAGTTAATTATATCACTCTCATAATTGGTACTCGCGGAACCGGCAAAACAACCTTTGTTAAAGGCTTGGAAAAGTTAAAAATAGAAGGTGTTATCGATGTTTATAAAGATCGGGATCCCAAACAAAAAATACTGATTGTAGATCTTTTCGATAATCCCGTTTGGAACGAAGTACCAACCATATCAATCGAAAAACTTTCGCGCTGGAAAAGTGGCACATATCGCATTTTCCACAATAACAGCAACGAGTTAATGACCATTTTAAACCGCTATTGTTACAACACAGTTATATTTTTTGAGGATGCAACAAAATACGTTCAAAACTCGCTCGACGAAAACTTACGCCGGTTACTTATCGATAGTAAACAAAAAAATTTGGTTATGTTTTTTTTTGCTTTTAATTACCTTATGGCTGTGCCTCCCCAGCTTGTTCGTATATCCGATTTCCTGGTATTATTTAAAACCAACGAATCCTTTTCGGCCTCCCTTCGAAACAAGTATACGCACCCGGACATTGAGAAGGCTTTTAAAGAGGTAGGCCAGGCGAAAAGCTTTTTTTATAATAAAACCGTAGCTCTAATATGAAAGTTATTACCCTACATAAAAACGAGCTGGCAAGGTTATGCGGGGTAACAACACGTACAATTTCCGTATGGCTTAATATCAGGTATTACGAGGACCTTAAAAAACTCGGATACACAAAAAGCCAGAAAGTATTATTACCACAGCAGGTAACTTTTATAATTGGTAAACTAGATATTGATACAAACGACTAAAACCATGAACGAAAAAACGCCCATTGAAGTTAAACCAAAAGAAACTTATTACAAATCGAAAAAAGGTTTTGATTTTAAAAGTAAACCATTGAATCAAAATTCTGAAATGGATTATGTTTATTGGAATAAACGGGTTTTTATGGTAGGCGAAAAAAATAAAGATACCTGCTGTTTGTATGTTGTTAAAGACAATAATCCTGTTTATGCTTTTACAGTAAAATACAAAAATTTATCATTGTTTAGAGTTGAAACTACTAAATAATATACATCGAATCCCGTTTTTGCTGGGTTTTTTGGACAAAGTAGAATATACCGGGTATCGGTAAAATTAAACGGGTTACAGAATAAAGGATAAAGGGCTAACCCACACAAGCCCTCCTTACTGAAATTTAGTACAAAACCGGGTTAATTTCCCGGTTTTTTTTTGCTTAAAAAGATATAAAAAGTATTATAAAGTATTAACCCGAATTAACCGGAAACCAGCAAATTAACCCTATTTAAGT
>JAAUTT010000733.1 GCA_012031335.1 Bacteroidales bacterium
ACTTCTTTAATTCTTTTAGAAAATCTATCACTTGTTAAAATCAAAATTTTTTCAAAAAATACTAACTATAATATTGCGGGCCGAGTATATTTTTCAATATTTATCCACGTAAGGAAATAAACTGATAAGCATAATCAATACGAATATTCACGGGCAATTATTTGCTTTAATATATTACTTTTAAGTAATTTGATTTATTATTGCACCGGCTTTTCGAAAAATAAATGCTCAACTGTATCGTTTTTTTGTTTATATGATTTAAACCGATGTCGAAATTTTTTAACCATTATTGCCTTTCTTTCTGTTTTTACTTTAACGCTGCGGGCTCAGCTTTCGTCACCGACATCCGATTTTAAAGTTCCTACCGCATATTCACCTCAGGATAGCATTTTCATTTTCCATCAAACACCTTTACCCACAAAAGGTTCTTTAAGTGCAACCACACCGGAGAATATTTCAGCTCGTTTTGAATGGAGCGCATAGACACGATAAAATAAAAGCATTCCTTTCTCCTTTTAAAACCGAAAATAATGTTTCAGTTTCCACCGCAGTAAACCTTGAACAGGGAGGATACAGGGTGCGTATTACAGCATCAGGTTACGATACAACTATGACTGGTTGGGTGTTCCTGGATGATATGACCCTGAAGCTGGAAAAAAACAATGCCGGCGAGGTGTTATTTTACAGAAAGACGTGTGAATCTACCAATCTGCAGGCTAACGCAGAAGCTAAAAATTTCAGATATTTTAACCCTGCAAACGGGAATATATTGATATTGAACAACTCTGTTAAATATACCTGGAGTGCCAGCCCTATGCCTGAAGGATTTAAATATTCCGGCGCAAAAATATGGATCGAAGGTAACGATCTTCCTAGTGTAAATACTGATTATACTGTAAAAGCCACAGATAATTTTGAGATGTGGAAAGAAGATGCCGTGAAATATATAACCATTATTCCCAAAGCCGATTTCGAAACCGAATACGAAAAAAGTACGAGGATAAAGTTTCGGCCCCCGTGGAGGTTACTTTCGTAAATAATTCAGTTTATGCCATTAAATACACCTGGATTTTTGGTGACGGCGACACTGTTTATCTGAAAGATCCTCAAAAGGATCCGGAACCGCATACTTATTACCAGGCGGGTCAAACTTACACTATAAAGCTTATTGCCGAAAGTAAGGAAAGGTGTATCAGAGAAGACACCATTACACTCAAAGTTGATGAGTCGGAACTTGAAAGACCAAATGTATTCAGCCCCAATGGCGATGGCATGAATGATAACTTTCTTATTTACAATGTATCCATGCGCGAATTTCATATAACTATATTCTCACGAAGTGGAAGAAAGGTATATGAGTTCCAGGGACCCGATATTAACCATTGGGAAGGTTGGGACGGGAAAATGGGTAATTCGGATGCCTCGGCCGGTATTTATTATTATGTTCTTGAAGCAAAAAGCTGGGATAAGCCTGCAATAAATTACAAGCCCAAGAAGACTTCAGGATTTGTATACCTTGTGCGTGATAAATAATGCCCGGCATGTTACTTCTAATTAGTCAAACCAAAGACACCGCTATAAATCTCGCAACAGAAGATTATCTTCTCAAAAATTCATCGGAGAACATCGTATATCTATACATAGACAGACCTTGTGTTGTTGTTGGTAAACACCAGAATGCCATGGCAGAGGTTAACTATCGCTTCCTTTGCGAAAATAACATACCACTTTACAGGAGAATTTCGGGTGGAGGTACCGTTTTTCACGATGAGGGAAATATCAATTTTACGTTTATCCAAAATGGCGAAGAAGGAAACCTTGTGAATTTCAGGGCCTTTATAGAGCCTATCCGGGACTTTCTGATATCTCTTGGCGTTTTGGCCGAAATTGGACCCCGCAATGATATCCTCGTGGATGGTTTAAAAGTTTCGGGAAATGCCGAACATGTTTACAGAAAGAGAACCCTTCATCATGGAACATTATTGTTTTCTTCATCTTTAAATTTCCTTAGAAATGCGCTTAGGGTCGAAGAAGGCAAATACACGGATAAGGCAGTAAAGTCGGTTAGAAGCAAGGTAACCAACTTAAAGGACTACATAAAAGACGAATTTACAGCGGAACAGTTTTTTTTTAAACTAGGAACTTTTCTGATGAGCCGTTATCAGGCCGAAAGCTTACTGCTGGAACCCAAAGCAATAATAGTATAAACGAAAGCGCAAGAACAAAATACAGCGACTGGACCTGGAATTATGGTTATTCGCCCGATTACAATTTCCGAAATTCAATTCAAACAAAAGCGGGAATTTTCCAAAATTGAATTAACTGTAGAAAAAGGAATAATTCTGAATGCTGCTGTTAAAGATGAAAAAGATGATTCTTTGGTTCATATGCAGAATTTATTAAAAGGCCAGCCACATAATTACGACACCCTAAAAAAATTCAGGATTTATATCCAAAATATGGAGATTTAAAATGGGCTTTCTTCTAATTTCAAATGGCTACTAATCAACTGATCGTGGTAGTTTGGAAATTTATAGTTCAGAATTTCAAAAAATAATGATTCATTTACATTATATATCTGTTACAATATTTATTTTCGTTGCGTTTTTTAAATTAATTAAATTCATTAACAACTAAAGCTTTAAATAATTAATCGCTGATGAGAAAATGGCGCATTGAAGACTCGGCTGAACTTTACAATACAGTTGGGTGGGGTATTAACTATTTTTCGATTAACGAAAAAGGAAATGTAGTGGTAACACCCCGAAAAGACGGGGTTGCAGTTGACCTGAGAGAACTTGTGGATGAACTGCTGTTACGCGATGTGTCAGCACCCATGCTGATCCGCTTCCCCGATATTCTCGACAATCGGATTGAAAAGATGTCGAGTTGTTTTCGCATTGCTGCCGAGGAATATAAATACAAGGCACAAAATTTTATTATATATCCTATTAAAGTAAACCAGATGCGTCCGGTGGTGGAAGAAATAGTGAGCCACGGGAAAAAGTTTAATATTGGTCTAGAAGCTGGGTCCAAGCCAGAACTGCATGCTGTTATTGCCATCAATACCGACAGCGATTCGCTGATTATTTGCAACGGTTACAAGGACGAAGATTACATAGAGCTCGCCCTGTTGGCCCAGAAGATGGGAAAACGTATATTCCTGGTAGCCGAAAAACTGAACGAACTTAAGCTTATTGCCAATATTGCGCGCCGCTTAAAAATTAAGCCCAACCTGGGAGTTCGCATCAAACTGGCAAGCTCTGGCAGTGGAAAATGGGAAGACTCGGGTGGCGATGTCAGCAAATTCGGGTTAACATCGAGCGAGTTGCTCGAAGCGTTGGATTTCCTCGAAAAAAATAAAATGAAAGACTGTTTGCGTCTGGTTCATTTTCATATCGGGAGTCAGATTAATAAAATCCGCCATATAAAAATTGCGTTGCGCGAAGCCGCTCAGTTTTACGTTCAGATTTACCAGCGTGGCTTTGGCCTCGACTTTGTAGATATTGGCGGTGGACTTGGTGTGGATTACGACGGATCACGTTCATCCGATAGCGAAAGCAGCATCAACTATAGCATACAGGAGTATGTGAACGACTCTATTTCGACACTGGTGGATGCCAGCAATAAGAACAGTATTCCCCATCCGAATATCATTAC
>JAAUTT010000734.1 GCA_012031335.1 Bacteroidales bacterium
GGCAATAACAACAATTGAATTATCGATGGTATAAGCTGTTACACTTTTTAACCATTTAGATTCTGATAACTGGAAGGAACTTACGGTACCTTTTAAGGTCCCATTCTGTTGAACATAATTCAGAAGTTCATTGCAGGAAACTTCCTGACCAATTCCATTAAATATTATGAATACATTTAGGAATAGTATTATAAGGAGTTCTCTCATAAAAAGTTAGGTTTTTAATAATTGATTTAAAATTAATAAATAAAATTAAAGTTAAGGATCATAAAAGTTCTCCAGTAAATATCCTTCAACTGGAGAACTGTAGATTACTCTTCGATAATACTTTCGGAGGCCTGTAATTCCAACGCTTTTACCTCAGGGATTGCATTACCGGCAATGCCACGTACTTCGCCATACATATCTATGGTGTTACAGATAACTTTTTCAATCTGCTTCTCCCGTTGCTTCCATATCCGTTGCATCGCACGCTTTTCGGCTTCCATATCCGATTTCATCTGAGAGAATCCTTCCACAATGGCTTCAATTTGCATGGCAAATGTTTTACTCGTAAGGTAATCGTAAAGAAGCTGCATTTTATCGCCTTTGTTCTCCTGGGCAACGGCTACTGTGCTCACCCTGATAATGGTTTCTCTGAGTACGTAACAAAGACTTTTAAACTCATCGAAGGTGCATATCCAGACACCATCTTTTAAACCCATTCGATCCATTCCTGCCGGAAGAACTTCCGTAACCAAGACACCTAAATCGGCACCTTTTTCCCGAATGTCATCTTTAAACTTTTCGATCCAGCAGTTCTGAAAATCCTTGGTGCGTTTACTTTCGTAATAAATACTCCCGCAGTATTGACGATTATGTGTATGAACCGTTTGCAAACAATCGCCACCTTTGGCCCCCTTTTTAATTTCAGTAATGGTATCCAGAGGGAATTTTGCAGCAAGCCATTCTTCAATTGCCAGCTCCTGAACCTCACCCTGGAGTTGCATTGAACCTTGTTCTTGTTTGCGTTTCATTTCTTCAGTAAGTCGACGTTGGTCTTCAAGTTGCTTTTGAAGTTCCTTTAGATGAAGCTCGTTTTTGTCCTGTTCCACTTTACGAATCTTTTCCCTTTCTTCATTTAGCTTTTAATGTAAAAGATTTTTGCGCTTCAGCTTCAATAGCTTCTTTCAATTCATCCTTTTCACGCTTTAGTTTCTCGATTTCAGCATGGCTTCGATTTAGGTCTTTAAGCTTTAAAGATTTTTTCGTTCAATTCGGTCTGGAGAACTTTTAGTTGCTCGGCCTGTTCGGCTTCAATTTTGGATTTGACCTGAGCTTCCAGTAAGATAGAAGCCTCTTTTAATTTACTTTGAAGTTTCGCATTAAAGAGCTCGTTCTCTTTTTCTTCTTCTCTTCAAATTCGGCTAGTTTTTGATCCAGCTCTTTCTGTTGCGATTCAAACTTTTGTTTTTCCTCGGCCAGTTTTGTACCGTAATTCTTTTTGATTTCTTCTTCCAGTTGATGGTAAAGCACATCCTGAACATTAATTCTGGTTCCACATGAAGGACAAGTAATTTTGGACTGATCTTGCATAATAAAAAGGTTTAATGTTTATACTATGCAAAGATGATTTGAATGTGTGCAGTGAAGGTGCACAGGAATTTTAAGAATATTTTTCTTTGAGAAAAGAAATTTTGTGACTTATATTCTGCCTTAAGGATAATGGTTCCAGTACCTCCATCCTCTCACCAAAAGATAGTATTAGCGATTCCAGTTCATAGTTTGGTACGAGTTTGATCTCGACAATACAAAATCCGGCATCCTTTTCTTTCAGTTTTTGAGAGCCATGCAGCGGTTTTGTCTCGATATAAGGCCAAAGACTTAAGTCTATTTTGAGCAGAACTTTCTGAACAGGTTGATCGCACGGCAATGAAACACCAACAATATCTTCAAAGAGTTCGTTGAAATTGATGGATGAATTAGGTTTATGTTTGATTTTGCTGCTTGTAAACGAAATGATCCGGTCGAGGGCAAGGTTGGTCAGTTTATCATCGGGATCGGTTATACCCCATAAAAACCAACGATTATTATATTGCTTCAGATGATAGGGATGAATTTCGAATTGGATGTTCTCTTCTGATTGGAATGGTTTATAACAAACCGACAAAGCCTGCTGATTAATAATGGCATTGTACAAATCGCCTATAAGTTCACGCCCTTTAAGAAACTCGTTATCATCAAAGCTGATGATATTTTCGGTAGATTTTAATTTAAAAGATTGCTCCAGACGAACTTTTAATTCTTCAATCCAATCGAACTGCGGTAATCCTTTAAACCTGGAAAGTGTCATTAATGCTTCCCGAAGCTGTTGAGCCTCTTTTTCGTTGAGCGGTTGATTATTGATGGAAAAGAAAGATCGCTGTATCGGTAGAAAGCGCGCTTTCCATCCTTAAAGGTTTCAATAGGGGCATCGAACCCTTTAGAATCCCGCATGAATTTAATATCCTCAAAAATTTGTCTCCTTCTAACTCCAGATGAAGAAGGATCAAGATCTTTCAATGAATCATTGCAGGCGTCGACCAAATCTTCAATGTAATAATTTCTACCTGAATTCCGGAAACAACGATCAAGAGTCAGGTAGCGGGCGGTGGCGTTTTTATTTGTGGACATGATTGAAATTCTGAATGAAATATTTAATCATACTCCAAAATTCGTCTTTGAATAATCCTTACACCAAACAAGTATCTCTGCCAATCCAAATAATGTTGCTTTGTAGGAATTTATTGTAAACTTATCGTTGTAGGAATGAGATAACATACTTGAACTATGCTTTACCATGTCCATGATTCGACTCACATGCTGAGGCAAAACGGAAGTTGGAGCCTGTATAGAAACGCTACCGTTCTGCAAATTTACCGAAAGGTCAGAAAGGTATCTATAGGACCATTCTAGATTTTGGTCTTCCATCTGGCTTTATACATGAATTAGGAATTAATCCTCTCGTATTTGCCCAAAGTAAAACATCCTCAAACAACTCTCTTAAGGTATTGAAATTATTTTGCTTTAATATTCCTTCCTCAGCTGCTTTAAATAATTGATAAAGAGTAGTTCCTTTTGAATCAGCAAGTAAGCCTGTCCCAAATGCTTCAAATGCTTCGGGATTTTGCCTTCTTACTCTTAACTCATCTGAGTTATCAATATAATATTTGATTTTTGTAAAAAGACGATCTTTATCTTCTGTGGTTTTAAGGAAAATGTCTTCATCCTTATAATACCTTTTGATTTGATCATATTCGGTGTCGTCACCGGTTAAAATCATTCTTGGGAACTTCGCAAAGTTTTGATCAAGGTAAGTAATTGCACTAGTAATAAAACTTGGATCCTCAATTTCCTGATCGTCCGTATGCAAGCATTTAATGTCCAGGATTACACAGGCAATTTTATGATGCAGATTGGGCATCAGCTTTTTTAATCCAGCAAGACTTCTTTCTGAATAAAGGGCATAACCCTTTGCTGTACAGTCGGCGGTGAAAGCTTCAATAAAATCTTTGCGATCGTCAATCAATAATAAATTATTCATAAGAATTTGATTTTTGGTTCATGGGTAATTCAATGGATAATGCAAATCCCTTTTTATATTTCTCATTTTGAAGTATAGTACCTTCATGGGCTTCAA
>JAAUTT010000735.1 GCA_012031335.1 Bacteroidales bacterium
AAGAACCATTGCGGTGAGGAAAAGCTCATTTTTCTTGACATCCCAAGCAAAGGTGAGCATATCGTTTCCTTTCCATGCGCGAAGATGGATTCAAAATGGATAAGATTATCCTTTCAGCAAACTACCAGGTTCCCGAAGGAGTCGGAGCAGACGCTAAACCAATCTCAGGTCAGCTTCCCACTGCAAAGCCAACCGAGTTTGCACCTGCTGGTTCTGCAGTTCAGGATAACAATGGACAAGTAACCATTAATGGAGAACTAAAACAATGGCACAAAGTAACCTTGAATCTTACCGGCCCTTTTGCCAAAGAACTGGATACCGATCCCAACCCATTTACAGATTACCGGATGGAAGTAATTTTCCGGCACGAGTCGGGCAGCCCGGAATAACCTGATGGCGGGAGGTGCCGGTGTGGAATATTACTTTGGGTATAAACTTTCCGGAAAACGATCTGGTAAGCGAAAACTTCCACAGCCGCGATAAATCGTGGAACTTAATTAATAAAAAAGGGCTTAGCTGTTATTCATCCAGTTAAGCCCTTTTAGGTGTTATTATCTCCCCCTTCTTTTACATTTATTGTTTTGGAGGCCTTGCCCAGGTCCTTTCATGCCACTACAGGCAATGGTCTTCTGAGTTATAGGAATTGGCTATTTAAAATTGATTAATATACTGCTTACCGATTTTGGGCTGTATGGCGTCAAACTTCCAATGCGGGTTACAAATGATGCATAATCTGCGTTTGGAGCTGTACCTGCCTGAACAAACCCATTCTTATTGAAGAATCCGGGAGCATCGGCATTTTTAAGGTAGGCGTTCAGGTCTTCGGGATGGGGACGGACACCGAAGAATTGCAGGAACCATTCGTTCACCTGTTCGGTTAATACATTCTTGATTGAATAATCCTGAAGCAACACCTTACGGGACGATTCGCTGAGGTCGCATGGAGGCAGGCCGACTTCTGCAGTGCTAATATTTTTACTGGCGCTTCCGGAGGCCACGAATGCCCAGTTGAAACCCTTATCCTGGGTGAAAAACCTGGCATTGGGATGATCGGAATTACCATACACGTCCACGATATCGCCCTTTTTACCAACAAACATCCGGAGATTTTTGATGGCATACATGTTGAGATCGGACAAAGGAAGCCCGGCCATGTCGACAATCATGTGGGAATCGTAATTCTGATCAGCAATTTCGGAATATTCGATACGGAATAAAGCATCGGGCATGTTGGTGTTCTTGCTCCTGTCGATATTATATGGTTTCAGGATCGCAACACCTTCGATTGGCGAAGGATTCCAGAAAATCTGCAAAGCCTTGCCGCTATCGGGGTTCGATACGGAAGCTGCGTCCGAAATAGTCATCATATACTTCCACGATTTACCATTGTAAGTTGCATTTTCTTTCACCACTAGGTTTTTTACGCGATGGTCGTCGTCGCTTTCGAAAGTAAACGTCATGGGTTTGTTGATGTGGTACATGGCAATGCCCCCGATGATATGCTGAACGATATCAGCGGCCCCTTCGCCCACTGCAACAAAGGTGATGAGGTTCAGATAAATTGCATTCCCTTTGAGCGTATCGGCGCTGGTGCCTGCCATAACCGAACCCGATTTGAGACTTGCACTGCTGCTGATGGAGCTGGGAATGTCAACTTTAAAACGTTCGGGAAGAATGATATTTTCGGATGGAGAAACTATTTCTTCTTTCTGGCAACTTTGAATGAAAAACGATCCAAGAAAAAGGATTACTGCGATTGCTAATTTTGTGTTCATGATTTTGTGTATTAAAAGTTTTGTATTTCTATTTTGTTTTCACCCTTAACACACCAAAAGTTTTCGGTACCCTGATTTAAAAAATGATTTTTTTCAAAGAATCTGTAATATAAATTTTAATTAAATATATGTCAGCTAGTTAATGTTATTTCAACTTCTTATTTTACCACCGTACTATCCCTTTGAGTCATGCATACCCCAAAAAAACCGAGTCCTCCATTGCTGATATTCGATGCTACATTTCCTGGCTGGACATCGAAAACACCTCCCCTCCATTCGGTTTCCATCAGGAGCGACCGCAGAAATGACTGATGTTGTGGAGTGAGACTATAGAGCTGCCTCACAATTTTAGTACCTGAAGGAAAATAAATGGTTTCCCGCGCAGGAGCAAATATTTTGCTTGCATCTACATTATTGAGCACATAAAAAAGTTGTTTAGCCCTGCTGCTACCATACTTAGCGGTATATCCGGCGTTGTGCGACCAATCGGTTACTACTTCGGCCATGACAGGATCGCCGGATGTTTCGGGCTCGTACCTGTAAAGTTGCTTGTTTCGTCGAAGCTATAAGCTATGGCACCATGTTTAGTAAGAGGAGTCATGGTAGCTGAAGCTTCGAATTGGTAAGTCTGGTAATTTATCTTTAACTGGTATGTTTTTCCAGCCACAGCCTGGAAAGGTGGCGAATAATAATATCCTGCCGAAAGGGTCGATTCAGCAAAGGAATAAACTGCCGAACCATCGGAAACTGTGACACTGGCTCCCGAAAGATGTTTTTCTGGCTGATTTATCTGGTTATTGATCAGGGAAAGCTTAATGCATTGCGGCTTGAGCTCGTTCGTAAGAATCCCATCTACCACCAGGGTTTGAATGTTCGATTGCTGCAACTCCCACTGGGTTTCCTTTTCACACGAAACTGCCAAAAACAGGGAGACCATCAGGAAAAAAATCCTGAAAAACCACTTAGGAATGGGATTTATGGTGGCATTCATCAGAATTTCAGTTGATAGGTTAACGAGGGTACAATCCAATAGGTATATCGAATGGTAGGGGTTACCGGCTTGAAATTGAGCTTGTCCATGGGAATATAAAATTCGTCGCCGTTCTTTCCCGGTATCTTTATCTTATTAAAGTTAAGGAAGATCGGGTTCGGTTTCCCTAACAAGTTGAGCACAGAAAAGTTAAGAAAATGCGTAAACCGCTGTTCCTTTTTGTTTAAACGGTGCCGTATCGAAAAGTCGAAACGATTGTAAACCGGGAACTGGTCGTTGTTTTGCTTTGTGTACACGGGCACCTGGTATCCCTGGTAATAATAAAAAGCAGTGGGTGTGGTAATGCGGGCACCTGAAGAAATGCAGAAATCGGCCGAATAAAGCCACCGTGGTTTTGACTGGTAGGCCAACGACGCGGAAAAGCTGTGAGGCCGGTCGTAGGTTGCCGGGAAAGCCTGGTTGTTATTCAGTCCATCTATCTTCAGGAACGATCGCGACCATGTATAAGAAACCTGCCCGGTTAGTTTTCCCGATTCTTTTCTGGCACTTAACTCAAGGCCGTACGCCCATCCTCTTCCTTGTCTGAGTTCGCCTTCTATGGCCGGATTCACAAGCATACTGGCATGATACTTATAGCCTATCTGATTGGCCATGTTTTTATAAAAAGTGCTTGCCTGAAAACTCAAATGATTTCGTGGAAAAGAAACGATATATCCCAGGTCGAAAATATCGGCCGATTGCGGCTTGATATTTGGCCCTGAAGGCAGCCACACCTCAAGCGAATTAAAAGGGCTGATAGAATTGGTGATGAGGTTAATGAACTGGTTCACCCTGCAGTAACCTGCTTTAATGCTCGACTGTTTTCCCCGCGCGGAAAGAAGCCGACAG
>JAAUTT010000736.1 GCA_012031335.1 Bacteroidales bacterium
TCTTGGAAATGTTAACTATACTGGAACCTTTAAAAATAGAATTGGTTTCAATTATTTGTTTTCTGTCTTATGGAGATAAATTATATATTGATGAAGTGATAGAGAAGGGAAAGAATTTTTTTGGGGAGAAATTTATCCCCATTACCGAGTTTCTTACAAAAGAAAAATTCGCAGAAGTTGTTTCAGATGTAGATTTTTTGATAATGAATAATATACGGCAACAAGGCTTAGGAAATGTTTTTACATACCTATATCTAGGAAAGAAAGTGTTTATCAGACCAGAAAACGGGATGTATAATTTTTTTAAGAGGAAAGGTTTTAGGATTTATAACACATTAGATTTATTTGAAAATTTATCACCATTGAAAGAAATAAATGAAAATGAACTATATGAAAATAAAAAAATTGCTTCAGAATTATTAAATATTAACACATATATTAAGGAATGGAAACCAATTTTAAAGTGAATCTATGATTAATGTAACAAAAACTTATGTTCCAGATTTAATGAATTATATTGAAAAATTAGAAAGAAATTTTTTCAAAATGGGTGGTTTACAAACAATGGTGAATTTGTTCAGGAACTCGAAAATAAACTCAAAGACTTTCTTCAAAGTGATTATGTAATACTTGTGGCTAATGGTACATGCGCATTGCAAATGCTCACTAAGCTTTTCCAATTAAAGGGAAAAATTATAACAACACCTTTTAGTTTTGTTGCAACAGTAAGTAGTTTTGTTTGGGAAGGACTGGAACCTGTTTTTGCTGATGTTGATGAAATGACATTTAATTTAGATCATAAGAAAGTTGAAGAAAAATTAACCACGGATGTATCAGCTATTGTGCCGGTCCATGTTTTCGGAAACCCTTGTAAAGTAGATGATTTTAAAAAAATTTCTGATCAGACTGGAGTAAAAATTCTATATGATGCATCACATGCATTTAGTGTTAAAGTTAAAAACAAAAATATTACATCTTTTGGAGATGCGGTTGTATTAAGTTTTCATAGTACAAAACTTTTTCATACTATTGAAGGTGGTGCCATAATTGTAAGAGATAAAGCAATGTATGAAAAGGCATGTTTAATCCGGAATTTTGGAATTCCAGGATATGACCAGATCAGCGACCTTGGAGTAAATTTTAAAATGAATGAATTTGAAGCTGCCATGGGATTGTGTGTGTTTAATGATTTTAGTCGGATTTTAAATAATCGGAAAATTATTTATGCAAAATACAGAGATGCCTTTGAAAACAATTTAAAGATTCAACTTCAAAAATTAGAAACAGATTATGATGATTACAATTATTCATATTTTCCAGTTGTTTTTGAAAGCGAGGAAAAACTTATGGAAATTAAGAATCAGTTAAATAATTTAGTATATATTTCCAAGAAGGTATTTTTATCCCTCGTTGGAGAAATTACCTTACTTGAAAGATAAGCAATACGTTCCTATTGCGGATAATATTTCTAAAAGAATTCTTTGTTTGCCTATTTTTTATGGCATGGATGAAATCCTCCAACAAAAATAATCCAAATTATTGAAAATTATGCCTGAAAACTCCTTTCTTTCGGAAGAGGAATTGCATTTAATCCCGTTTAATTCAATTGGGACCAATGTTAAAATCAGTCGAAAAGCCAGCATTTATTCGCCTGATATGATCTCATTAGGCAATAATGTAAGAATAGATGATTTTTGTATTCTTTCAGGTGAAATTAAAATTGGTTCATTTGTGCATATTTCTGCATATTCTGCCTTATATGGCAAATTTGGGATCCATTTAGAGGATTATGTAACAATTTCGGGAAGAGTGATTATTTATAGCCAGAACGATGATTACAGCGGAAAGTTTATGACAAATCCAACTTTACCAAAAAAATTTACAAATGTTACCGGAGGAATGGTGACATGCGAAAAATTTGCTATCATTGGTGCCGGAAGTATTGTTCTTCCTCATGTAATTATTGGTGAAGGGGCAGCAGTGGGATCCATGTCACTGGTTAATAAAAATATACCACCCTGGAAGATTTATATTGGGATTCCGGCAAACTATTTCAAAGAGAGGGAACGAAATATCATTTTACTTGAGAACGAGTTAAAGAATTTATTAAAAAACCTAAATTTTTTCTGACCATAGTTTTTGAAAGTATATGTATACTTAACGATTAAATTTGAATGAAATTACTTCCATTTCTTTTATAAAATGATTAATAATTTAAAACAAGTTGCAAAACACTCACTTGTATACGGACTGGGCAATATTTCTGTAAAATTGGTTGGTTTAATCCTTATACCATTATACACTAACCCAAAATATTTTTCAGTACAAGATTTCGGAGCAATATCACTACTTGATGTTACCATTGAATTACTCATTTCCATTTTAGGACTCTCAATCTATCAAGCTTTTACACGTTGGTATTGGGATAAAGAGTATCTTGCAAGACAAAAAGTATTTTTTTACAACTTTGTTGTTCAATGTAATCACTGTACTAATTTGTGGAGTACCATTTTTTTGTTTTCAAATCAATTTTCAATATTTATTTTCGGTGACGGTACATTTTCTTATACACTAAAAGTAGTCTTTATTTCTGCAATACTTCAAATTTTTGCCCAAACCATTTTAACATTATTAAGACTACAGTCAAAGTCATTTTTTTATTCAATATTGCAAATGACTAAATTGACCTTTACGCTGGCAATTACCATATATTTAATAGTTTATTTAAGACGAGGAATTAGAGGGATATATGAAGCCCAGATAATTGGTTTTATACCATTTCTTCTGATGGTCGTTAGGTATGTTGTGAGAAACATCAAAATTAAATTTGAATGGAGGATATTAAAAGACTTAATCACCTATAGTTTACCAATGATGCTGGGTTCGATTTCTGCAACCATACTGACAATTTTTGATCGATACAGTTTGAACTATCTAGCTTCACTGAATGATGTAGGTATTTATTCACTTGGTTATAGGATATCGAATACTATCAGGATTGTTGTTGTTACCTCATTACAACTTGCAATTTCACCCCTTATTTTTCAAAAATGAATGATCCTGATCATAAAAGGTTTTATTCAAAACTTATGACATACCAGGCATTTCTAATAGCCTATATGATTTTATTTTCACATGCTTTAGTTATGAAATCATAAAAGTTTTTACAAAAAATGATGAATATCTAAGCGCAATGTATATAATACCGGTTATCAGTCTCTCAATTTTATTTGCTTTGTTGAAAGATTCAGCACTTATCAGTCTTCAAATTAAAAAAAGACTACTATCATAGGAGTTTCACTTGTTCTAGTTACTGTATTCAATATTGGTTTTAATATAATACTAATACCTTATATTGGTATACATGGGGCTTCTATATCCACCTTGTTATCACAAATAATTCTTTTTGTCCTAATATTACGTGCTGCACAAAAAATATATCCAATTCCATACGAAATAAATAAAGTCATCTTGCTCATTACAATAGTAAGCTTTTTATCAATGTCTTCCTTTTTTTTAAATGACAATCAATTCTGGTAAGGTTGATTATTAAAGTATCCATTCTCATTGCTTTTCCATTTTTATTATATAGGTTTCATTTTTTGAGGAGATTGAGGTGCTTCGCATAAAAGAATTCGTTAATAAATGGAAA
>JAAUTT010000737.1 GCA_012031335.1 Bacteroidales bacterium
GGTAACTTCTCAAATACCCTCCTCTCTTATCAGCAGTTTTAAACCGTTGCGGAACAATTTATGATCATCAACAATAACAAGTTGGCCGTATTTATGCATATATTCCAGGTTAGTAGTCAGTTTTTATTTCATCAGGATCGAGGCCTAATTTACATAATATTTTTTTACCCCTTGATATAATAGCCATGGTTCCGTGAGGTAAAATATCCATTATTACAGGGATTACTTCATTCTTTAAGTCGGGCTGTTCTGAGGCAATTCCTGCAAGAATCTCCATGGCATGTACTTTAACTGCCACAGGCTCCTTTTTTGATATAACCCATTGCAGACATAGATCAAAAATATAACCCTGAAGATTTTCAGGAATCTTTTGCATCGAAATCATTCTCAATACATTTCTTCTTATTCCGGTATGTGCAAAATGCGGACTGGCAAATATAAGCTCTTCGAAATGGGGAAACAGTAAGGAGGGCATTTTGTCGCAACAATGTGTCAAAACCCATGAGGCTCGCTGGGCTAACACCACATTCGGCTGAAGTGTAAGTTTTACCAGTTGAGCAAACAAACCGGGATCAGCTTCGACCATACCAACAATTCTGTTGACATTCTCCTTCGAATACACTTTTAATAATTCTGTAGCCAATATCATAAAAGCTGGTTTTTTCAAACCTAAAGGTTTTTTGAGACTTCTGCAATATCATTTTATGAAATTTGAAAAGCTCATTGAAACAATTAGTGAGCGACTGCTAAAACAAAGCAGATATTTATTTGTCTTAAAAGTGATATAAATTTAAGTGATAGATGGAACAAACAATAACGAAATTAGGATTCAAGGTTCATGAAGTTAGACTTTTAACGCCTTCAACATATGTTTTGCGTTTCGACAGAAATAATTTGAACTTTAAGGCAGGCCAATATATCCGGATAGGGATACCAGGCAGCCGCGAAAGAAGAGAATACTCAATATATAGTGGTGAGAACGATGATTTTCTAGAAATTTTGATAAAAGAAGTAATAACCGGTGATATCTCCAAGAGATTAAAAAGGCTTCGGGCGGGCGATAAGCTTATTGTAGAGGGGCCGTTTGGTTTCTTCAACCTCAACCTGAATGAGGTTCTTACCCGTAAGTTTTACTTTATAGCCAGCGGCACCGGAATATCCCCATTTCATAGTTTTATAAAAAGTTATCCGGGCATAAATTACACAGTAATTCATGGTGTTAAGTTTATTGAGGAAACGTATGAGAAAGATCATTATGAAGGCAAAAGGTACATCAGTTGTACCTCGCGTGATGAAAAAGGTGATTTTTCGGGTAGAGTAACGAAAATAATTCCATTGTACCCGCTCGAAGATAATGCTCTTTTTTATCTTTGCGGCAATAGTGACATGGTATATGACGTTTATAATCTTCTGGCAGATCGCGGTGTAAGTACCGATAATATCTTTACCGAAGTTTATTTTTGAAAGACTGACATAAGAATACCCATATAATATCAAGTGATAATTATGGATGCAATAACAGAAATAGTCTGTTATTGCAGGTACTTTTAAGATGGATTCGATGTCTGTTTTCTGGTTCTTAAATCCTGAAACTATAAATTACTCATGTTTAAACCTAGCGGTTACCTGAGATTAAATACTTGATAACAAAATTAATATGCTTTACCATTTAGTGACATTTGGTTGTCAGATGAACTTGTCGGATGGGGAACGGGCAAAAAAAAATGATTGAGTCCATGGGTTACCAGTGGACCGACAATGAGGAGGAAGCGCATTTGCTGGGGATTTTATCGTGTTCGGTAAGGCAGAAAGCTATTGACAGAGTATATTCCCGCATTTCCGTATGGAACAAACGGAAGAATAACCGTAACCTGATAACATTTGTATCGGGTTGCATACTCGATGCAGACAGGGAAAAATTCCTCAAACTATTCGATCTCGTTTTTCCTACCGAAGAAATGTCCGAACTTCCTGAAATGATTGCTCAATATGGAGTGGTGACTCCTATGAGTAAACATAATGCGGAGGATGTTGCCGGCATATTCCAGTTCTGGAAAATTGATCCAACATACCAATCGGCTTTTGAAGCATTTGTACCCATCCAAAACGGATGCGACAAGTTTTGTACGTTCTGTGCAGTGCCTTATACCCGTGGTAGAGAAGTTTCGCGGCCATCGGAAGAAATTCTGGAGGAAGTATACCGATTGGTGAATGCCGGATATAAATCGATTACGCTGCTCGGTCAAAATGTGAATTCTTACGGACTCGATAAAAAAGGCCAGGAAATATCATTTGCCGAATTATTAAGAAGGATAGGTGAATTTGGTGAAAAATCCGGACACGAATTCTGGGTATACTTTACATCCCCACATCCTCGCGATATGACCGACGATGTGATTGAAGCCATTGCCCGATATAACTGTCTTGCAAAACAAATTCATCTTCCATTGCAATCGGGCGACGACCATGTACTTATCCGCATGAACCGGAAATATAATACCGACAGGTACCGGAGTATCGTTCAGAATATCAGGACCAAACTACCCGATGCCACCCTTTTTACAGATATCATCGTGGGCTTTCCTGGCGAAAACGACGAAAACTTCGAAAATACAAGGAAAATTGTACAGGAAATTGGCTTCAACATGGCCTATATTGCCTGCTATTCTCCAAGACCCGGAGCCACAAGTGCCAGGTGGGAAAATGATATACCCCTGAAAGTTAAGAAAGAACGACTCCATGTTTTAACAGAAGATATTAAAGTATATACCCAGGATTTTAACAACCGGTATATAGGAAAAACTTTAAAACTGCTTGTTTATGGTCCCGACCGGAAAGCAGGTTACCTCTCGGGATATACCGAGGGTAAAATCGGAGTGCGGTTTGCATCGGACGATGATTCATTGATCGGTAAGATTGTTGCACTGAACATTACCAAAGCTACACCATTTGCCCTTGAAGGGGAATTGATTTCAAACAGAAGTACATCTTTATCTTTGCATGAAGCGGACTATAGCGTTTAAAACTTTAGGATGCCGGTTAAACCAATACGAAACCGAAGCGCTGGCATCACAGTTTTCGAGGAATGATTATGATATTGTGGAGTTCGAGAACCCCGCTGATGTTTATATTGTAAATTCGTGTACGGTTACTAATCAGAGCGACCAGAAAACACGTACAGTTGTTAACCATGCTGCACGTGCAAAGAACAGACCGGTAATTGTTGTAATGGGGTGCATGTCGCCCGAACAGCAAAAACACTTTTCAACCAATTCGTCGGTCACTTATATGGTCGACAATGAAAAGAAATCGTCGGTATTTCAACTGGTCGATGCGCATTTCAAAGGTGAGATTCTCGAAAGGGAATTATTGCCGAACGACAGGTTCAGCTACCAGTTAACCGATCCGCTATTTCATACCCGCAGCTTTATTAAGATCCAGGATGGGTGCGATAACTTTTGCACTTTCTGCATCATACCTATGGTAAGAGGTATGGCTGTAAGCCGACCCATGGTTGAGATTCTGGAAAATATCCGTCAGGCAGTGGAAAATGGTTACAAAGAAATTGTAATTACCGGTGTGAATATTTCGAGGTATTATTTCGATGGAATCCATTTTGAGGATTTGATCGAAAAAATTCCTGAAT
>JAAUTT010000738.1 GCA_012031335.1 Bacteroidales bacterium
AACAATCTGAAGTACCGGATTTTTATAAGGTTGATCTGCTAGATTTAAATCAGAAATTGACCTTATGGCAAGGATGTTCTCGTTAAGGATTTACTTAACAACGTTCTTTCGAAATCTGGAGTTACATTTGATTTAGTTGACAGGGTGATTGTTATTACCCCTGAAAAACTTTATCAATCCCAAAAAGTCAATGGGAAAATTATTGATTCTGCTACAGGAGAAGCGCTTGTAGGTGTAAATATTATTGTTGAAGGAACAACAATAGGTACCATGTCCGACATCGATGGTAACTATAGCATTGATGTTCCGGCAACAGATGCGGTTCTTGTATATTCTTTCATTGGCTACTTTACACAAAAGGTGCCAGTAAGCGGTCGGAATTCAATCGATATTTCTCTTGAACCCGACGTTACATCGCTCGAAGAAGTTGTTGTTGTTGGATATGGAGTTGTTAAAAAACGCGATTTAACCGGTTCGGTAGCTTCCATAAAATCGGAAGATATTGCTAAAACAGCTTCGAGTAATGCTATGCAATCATTACAAGCTCGCATGCCGGGTATTGATATCCGACAGGCCGACGGACAAGCAGGGTCAAGGCTTTCGATTAATTTGCGCGGACAGCGTTCCTTATTAGCTTCTAACGATCCTTTAATTTTGGTCGACGGAGTGGAATACGGTTCAACTTTAGACCTTAATCCATCCGATATCGAATCTATGGATGTTTTAAAGGACGCTTCTTCTACAGCTACCTACGGAACCAAAGGAGCGAATGGCGTAATAATTATTACCACAAAACGCGGTAAGGCTGGTAAGTCAAGTGTAAATTTCAATGCATTTATGTCGTCGAATACCCCAACCAATATACCAAAAGTTGGTTATGGTGAAGTTGAGGTTCAACGTTTGATCGACAAAGCCAATTATGTTGCCGATAAAGCATCGGGTAACTGGGGGGCAAGCGCTTTAACGCCTGAAGATATTTTAACCCTGACTCTTGATGATGGTACCTCTGAATATTCTATTTACCAGGATGGATCTTATACCGACTGGGCCGATTTAATACTTCAGAATGGTTTGACTCAGAATTATGAACTTTCATTTTCCGGTGGAAATGAAAAGACTGTCTATAACCTTTCTTTGGGTTACATGAAAGAAGAGGGACTTATGCAACGCGATGAAATGAGCCGGTACAACGGGAAAATAAATATTGATCATAAAATAAATAAAATTTTTAAGGCAGGAGGTAGCATTCTTTACACCTATAAGGATCATGATGCACGTACTGGAAATGTATTTGGAAGATCATTAAATATGACAACCATTACACATCCTTATTTAAATGATGGAACTATATACAAAACTCCAAATCCAAGGTATGCTGCACATAGCAATCCGCTGCTCGACGAAATTGAAGGCGTTTACCAGGATAATACATTAACATCCAGGTTTTTCGGTAACTCCTATCTGGAAATTGCACCTTTGAAAAATTTCGTTTACAGATCCATGTTTGCTCTGGACCGGACCAATGATCGGTTAGGTGATTATCAGGATTATGAAAGTGTAAGCCGTTTGCAGTCTCCTACAACCAGCTTTATTTCAAATGAGTCGAGATATAGAAATAAATATACCTGGGAAAATACGTTAAATTATAATCTCGAAGTTGGTAAACATGGAATAACAGCATTGTTAGGACATAGTATGACCCAAAGTATTTATGAGCAATCCAGAATTTCCGGTGATGCAGGTAAAGAGCATTACTATCAGAATGCTTTCTATGATGTGAAGAAAATAGCAAGCCCGGTTGTTTCAAGTGAATACACCCAGTCATCTATGTTATCGTTCTTTGGTCGTTTGAATTATAAATACAACGAAAAGTATTTATTAACTGCCTCCTTACGGTCTGATGGTTCCTCAACACTTGCCAAGGGTCATAAGTGGGGATATTTCCCGTCTGTTGCTGCAGCATGGAGATTGAGTGAAGAGTCTTTTCTGTCTGGTACCAGAAATTGGTTATCCAACCTTAAATTTCGCGCTTCATGGGGTGTATCCGGAAATGCAGCAGTAGATCCATACAGTACCTTAGCCGCCTTAAGTACTCAAAATATTTATTATTATTTTACGGGTGGGGATGTGATTGGAAAAGTTGCTAACAGTATGGCTAATCCTAATTTGAAATGGGAAACCACATCAGCCTTTAATTATGGAATTGACTTTGGTATTTGGAACAACCGTGTATCAGGAAGTATCGATACTTGTCAGCAATACTACTGATTTGTTATATTTCAGAACGGCTCCGCCATCATCGGTATATCCGACTATTATTGATAACGTAGGCGAAACTGAAAGTCAAGGTGTTGAAATAGCTCTTAATACATCCATTTTGAGGTCAGAAGATTTCTCGTGGGAAGTAAATTGGTCCTATACAAGTTTCAGAGATAAAGTATCAAAATTATCGGAAGGTATTGAAAAGTATATTAATGGAAATGATGCTCTTATTATTGGTGAGCCTGTAAGTACTTTTTATAATTTTGAAGCTGATGGGAATTGGGATGTTGGCGAATTTGCTGCTTATAAATCCGATTGGGAGGCAAGTCATTCGGGTCAAACCACCAGTTATATTGCTGGGTATGGCGATCCGGGAACTATTAAAATTGTAGATCGGAACGATGACGGTAAAATTGGTGATGAAGATAAAGTTGTTTACGAACGTTCACCAAAGCATATCATAGGAATGAATAATACCTTTAATTATAAGGATCTGTCCCTTTCTGTTCAGGTTTATGCTCGTTTAGGTGGTTATATCCAATACGATTATAATGCTCAGCTTACTTACGAAACTTCCAACTGGGCCGATCTCGATTATTGGACTCCTTCCAACACCGGAGCTAAATTCCCTAGTCCTGGTGCTGTAAGTTCACCACATAGCAATTATGGATCATCCTTACTTTACGAAAAGGCCGATTTCTTTAAAATAAAGGATATTACCCTGTCCTATAATCTTCCAAAAAGTATAATCGGGAAAATTGGCTTAAGTCAACTAAAAGTATATGGTTCCATGAAAAACTATTTTACCTTTTCGGGTATAGATAATTATGATCCTGAACGTGGAGGAGCTATTTCCTTTCCGTTGGCCAAACAATTGGTATTTGGATTAAATCTTCAGTTCTAATTAAAAAAATTACAGAGATGAAAATAAAAACATATATCATATTTGCTGTTTCAGCTTTGATGTTGATAACATCGGCTTGTGAGGAATTTCTGGAAGAAGAAAACAAAGCCGGGGCAACCGCCGAACTTACTTATAATACCCAATCCGGTATTGATGGGTTAGTAGCCTCGTGTTACAGTTTCTCCCGCACTTGGTACGGCAAGGAAGCTGGTTTGGGTTTATCCGAAATGGGGTCCGACCTTTTTTATTATGGGTTTGATAATAAGCAAAAGTCACTTAATTCCTATAGTATTTCACCTATAAGCCTGGATAACAATACAGCAGATAATGCCTGTCTGGATCAGTACTGGGAAATGTTTTACTGCGCGGTTGATGTTTGTAATACTGCGTTAAAATATGTGCCGGAAAATACTATTATCACTGAGCAGCTTAAAAGCCAGTATATGGGTGAAGCTCATTTTTACGTGCTTTTT
>JAAUTT010000014.1 GCA_012031335.1 Bacteroidales bacterium
ACACCAGTCAATACTACCTGTGCTTGAAACTAAAGCCGCACTTCGCCCATTTCCGATGACACCATAATTTAAATTATTCATACATATTTTGTTCTTAAATAAAAGTTGCGAATTTGGTTTATTTTTTAATTGGTTTATTACAATTTAAATATTAATTTTATGACTGAAAAGCAACTAAAAGGCCTTTTCTATAAATGTACAAATTCCGGCTAATTCCATTAGATATTTTTATATTCTTGCCATTTGTACAAACGACAACGCAAACTTGAACCGAAAATAGCAAAAATAATTCGGCGTGACAGTACTTAACTTTATTTTATAGCATACAAAATACAAAGTGGAGCATAGCAACCACTCGAAAAACGGGGCGAAACCGAAAAGCCAAAAGAGTAGGAACGAAAATTAAATTAAATTAAATTAAATGAGAACAATCAAAATTTTAACAATCATTGGTGCAGTTGCTCTAATGACATCTTGTGCCAGTATAGCTAAGTTCCCAGTTTCAAGTATAGTACCTGCTGCTGATATTACCGCTACAAAGAAACAAGACAAGCATAAAATTATATTATTGAATTAACTGCAAGGAATTTAGCCGAAGTAAATAGGTTGACTCCCCCAAAGAATAACTATAGCGTTTGGATTGTTTATAGATAATGGTATAACGAAAAATGTTGGCCAATTAACCAATAAAAATGCCAAAAAAGCAGTTCTAAAAACGGTAACTCCTTTTAATGTAAAGGAAATATTTATTACAGCAGAAGAGCAAGGTGATTTAGCCTATCCAGCAGGTGTTGAAATTTCAAGGACTACATTTAATAAATAATATTATACGAGCGTTCAAATCAATTTTACTGCTACTCCTTTTGGAGCAGCAGTAAAATTGATTATACAGAACCTGCAAATAGTGAAATTAGGATTTTTAAATTTACATTTAGCCCCCCTTGTCAATTGCAAGCATTGCCATTTACATTTTAGGGGGGCATTTCTGGAAGTTCAGTATTTTTGATACTTAAAAAACTGACAATAGATAATTCGGTCAAGAGAAAAGTTAGCAAAAAATTAAACAAAAATATATGAGTACTGAAGAAAAAAATAATATGAAAGAATCCAATATTGGTAAATCCATTCAAAATGAAAACCAAAGCAAGTTCAATGAGAAATTTATTATTTTCTTCAAAAACAATAAGGCAGCAAGTTTTTTAAGCGTTTCCCTTTTATTTGTATTTATTGGGTTTTCAATAAAATTACAAGTTAATGAGAAAAGCTACAATATTGAAAGGAATCATCTGATTACACAATACGAAAGCAAAATTGACAGTTTACAAATTGATCATATTGAATTTGCGTCAAAAGTCTTCTAATGGTCAGTAAGAAGTGAATTAATAAGAAATAACACTGAAAACCTTAATCAATTATTAACAGTGTTTGTTCAGGAGTCTGGTGCTGATCTGGTTCACCTAATAAATCCTGAGAACCAAAAAATTTTATTGTCTACTAACAAAAACTTGAAGGAAGTCCATACATAGGTAATCTGGATTTACAAATTGACAATTCAGTTATTAAGAAAGTGGAAGGTGTTGTTAAAATAATTACCCCTGTAATGGGATTTAATAATAAGATTGGAATATTGATAGTTGAACTTAAAGACAAGTAACCACTGGCTATAATACGACATTGTAGTCTTCTTAAACTAATTCCGGCATAAAAAGATGCTGCACTAAAGCTCCCTATAACAAGAAGTAATTTTCCGGCAAAACAGGCTACTCTTTGACAAAAAGGACAGGGTTAATTGAAGAAGTAGATTATAGAGGATATAATTCGATAGCTTATATAGACCAATTCTCAATATAACTGCTTTTTTAGTAACTAAAATTGATAAGTCTGAAGTTTTTTATCAAATTAGAGTATTATTCCATTGTTCTGGCAATTATCTCCTGACTTGTCCCACTAAATTAGTGCTAATATAAGTGTTTTAATATTAACACTTGTGAGCCACTTCGTCTCTGGCATAATTCAATACGGGACAATATTTTACTTTAAAAGTTGGAGTACCTGATTTGTATCTGATATAACAGTATATCTCTGATGGCGCAATGTAAGCATTGTCGCTTGTTTTATACCGGGGCATAAAATCAATAATCTCAAACACACCATTGCAGACTCAAATTGGGTACAGAGAACATTTGTTCGGCGAAAATATTTTTGAGTTATTGAATATGTATTATCCACGTCAATACGAAAAGAACCGCCTTTCTCGGAATCGAGAATACCGGCAAATACCGATGGTGAATCAAAATCGGGTAAACAACACCAGTCAATACTTCCTTTACTTGAAATGAGAGCTGCACTCCGGCCATTGCCGATGACACCATAATTTAAATTATTCATACATATTTTGTTCTTAAATAAAAGTTGCGAATTTGGTTTATTTTTAAATATCTTATTGCAATTTAAATATTAATTTTATAGCTGAAAACCACCTAAAGAACCTTTTCTATAATGAACAGAGTCCGGCTAATTCCATTAAGTATCGCTATATCTTTAATTATATTATTGATAAGTTCTATTAGTTACATGTACCTGACAGAAATAATTCGTGAGAATAAATATTCAGAATTAAAGAGTATTTCCGATTTAAAAAAACAACAACTTATTTATTGGTAACGGTAATAAGATAACTAATATAAAAGTTTCTAGCACAATCTCCTTTTTTTGCCGTATGCAATAGAAACATGGAAAAAAAACGGGTATGACAATGAATTAAATCAAAAATCATTGAGAAATTAAATACGGTTCTTTCAGACAAAGATTTTAGTAAAGTTGCAATATTTTCGCCCACATATCAATTATTAGTTTCAACAGATAATAACAAAGAAGACCTTGACTTCAAATCTGGATTTTCTTGCACCCATTATTTCGCTTAGTGATAGTAGTTGCATTGCTGTTGTATTATTTAGGATTAACCCTTACATAAGTTTATACCCCAATATTCAATCTTGGCCAACAACCAGCAAGACTTCCGAATCTCTTATTCTAAGGCTTGAAAATGACAGTATTGTATTTTTGAATGAACTCAGGCATAAAAAAAAAATACTGCGCTGAAGTTTAAACTCCCTGCCACAAAACGTAACTTCCTAACTGTAAAGGCTGCGCTTGGACAAAAAGGATTAATTGAAGGAGTAGATTATAGAGGCTATAAATCGTTAGCTTATATAGACCAGTTACCTCAATATAACTGTTTCTTAGTAACTAAAATTGATAAATCTGAAGTTTTTTATCAAATCAGAGTATATTCCATTGTTCTGGCAATTATTTCATTGCTTCTGATTATTTTATCCGGTACAATAATATTTATATATTTCAGGACTTTACAAAAAAACACCTTTGAGCAATTATATAAAGTAGAAAAAGCAATTAATACTACACATGGAATGAATCAATCTAGTTTAGATGCAAAAAAGTGATTGTGATAAGGGTCAATACCTGCTTAATTTATACAAATCCAATCTTCTATCTTTTAAATTTTTTACACTTCCTTGATTATGAAGTTCTTTAAGAAGGTTAAGATCAATATCAGCGATAAGTACCATTTCTGAATTTGGTGTAGTTTCTGCTTTTATTCCATTAGTTGGAAATGGATAGTCGCACGGTGTAAGTACCATTGAATGTGCAAACTGAATATCCATATTGTGTACGTTTGGCAAGTTGCCGACACTTCCGGCAATAGCAACGAAACATTCATTTTCGATAGCCCTTGCTTGCGCACAATATCTCACCCTGTAATATGAATTTTGCGTATCTGTAAGAAAAGGTACAAAAAGAATCTCCATTCCTTCCTCAGCTAATAGCCTGGATAATTCAGGAAATTCGACATCGTAGCAAATTAGAATCCCAATTTTTCCGCAATCAGTATCAAAAGTTGTAACCGAATTTCCGCCAAGCAAAGCCCAAACCCTTTCTTCATCGGGGGTAACGTGTATTTTCTCGTAACGGTCAATTTTTCCATTGCGCTGGCACAGGTAACCGGCATTATGCAGCCGGTTGTTAACCAATTCGGGCATACTGCCGGAGATAATATTTATGTTATACGATACCGCAAGTTTAGAAAATTCCTCAATAATTTGAGGAGTAAAATCGGCTAACTTCTTAATAGCTTCAGGTTCGCTTAAATGGTTATACTCTGCCATCAACGGAGCATTGAAAAATTCTGGGAAAAGGGCAAAATCGCTCTTATACCCACTAAGAGCATCAACAAAATATTCGACCTGTTCCATTAATTCGCTAAGATTTTTATAGGGTCTCATTTGCCATTGCACAATTCCCAATCTTACATCGGTAATTTTTGATACCGCATTATTAGTTTTCTTTTCGAAATAGATATTCTCCCAACGCAGTAATACTGCATATTCATTCGATGCCTTATCGCCTTCCAAATACCCTTTCAGGATACGAATGGGATAAAAATCGTTCGACATTTGAAAGTTTAACACAGGGTCGTGTATTTCTTTAGTCTTAACCTTATCTATATATTCCTTTGGCGTGAGTTTATCCAAAAATTTATGATAGTTAGGTATTCTCCCTCCAAATACAATAGCCTTTAGGTTAAGTTTCTCACACAACTCCTTTCGATAGTCGTACATACGTCTGCCTAATCTTAGTCCTCTGTATTCGGGTTTAACAAATACATCCACGCCATAAAGAATGTCACCTTTATATGTATGGGTATTAAATGTCATATTTCCGGTAATTTCCTTATAGGTGTGCTGTTCTTCAAAATCATTGTAATTTATAATAATAGACAAAGCACAACCCGCAAAACGACCATCGACTTTTACAGCTATTTGGCCTTCCGGGAAAATGTTAGTTAATGCCTGAATATGCTTTTCTTTCCAATACGATTCCGGCATCATGGGATAGGCACTAATCATTGCATCCTTTAGATCAGGATAATCATTTACAGTAAGGAGGTTAAGTTCAATATTTTGGTACTCCATATATTGTTTATTAATTGTTTCTAATTTTATTTCTATTTATCATTGTTTTTAAACGAATTTCCCTCTCCGGATACCAGACAGCAATCTTAACTAATTCGTTTCTTCTTTCATTTCCCAGGTTCATGAAGTCTATTATATGTTCATCATTTGGGAAGTAACTGCTACAATATCTGGGAATGACAGAATCAGGCACAATGCCAATGTAATCAACCCCGGTAACCATATTTAAAATATTTCGGGCATCCTCCAGCATAAATGGAATTTCATTTTCAAACAATGCAACTGCAAATTTTATGGTTTCAACAACCCTTACAGAACTTCTGCCGGCAAGCCTTAATAGCCATTTTGAATTATCAATGTATTCCAAAAACAATGAAATGTGCGTAGAATTTCCACCCCGGCATATTTCCCAGGGGTGTCCTCCGCAATGGCTTTCGTTTTTATACCAATTTCGGAATGCTACTACTGAATCTTCATCAATCTTTGACAGGTTGCAATCTCGTCCGTCTGCCATAATCAGGTATTTCTCCTTTGCAGTTTTATGTATCCCATTTTGTTCAAAATAATTATTGGCATTATACCCTATCTCACAAATTCTAAAAAATAACCCCGAAGTCATTTTTTCGATTAAAAGACTTGCTTTACCTTTTTCTGATATTTCAACTATTTTGCGCAAATTGCTAATAGTTTCAGGCAACAAATTTTCTTTGAAATAATTCATTTCATCAGGGGACACCATCCAGTATTTTTCGCGGAGTATCTTCCCAAAACGTTTCTGGAAAGGAAGGTTTTGCTGAATATGCCTGTTGTATAATTTTTCATTCACTTTCAGTTTATTAATTACCTCATTTACTTTAGCCAAAAGCCATTCTGCAAACTTTTCTATAAGAAATTTTTCTTTAGGGTAAACTTTATTCATATCCACTTGCAGGGTAATTTTCGAATTGATATATAAATAAATGGTATCAGCATACCTGGTAATTGACATCTGATACCATTTAATTTTATCAGGATAATAGCTTTCCCAAAGTTCCACAAATTCCTTTTCTGTTTCAATAATCCCTTCCGTTTTATATTCTGAGAAACTACCAAAATCACTAATTTCTCCACGGTCTGCTTCTAACCATACATTACGGATTTCATCGTCCCCCTGCGCCTCAATTTCCTCTAAAGCATGAAATACATTGAGAATTATATTGGCGCATTGGACATTGATATGTGCTGGCACATTTTGGACGTTTAATAGAAAATTATCAATTTCAGGAGCTTTCATATATTTCAATTTTTTTTGTTAAAACCCAAATTGCATATACTGCCCCTGCCAATTTGCAAATGATTCTTTTAAATAAAGTTCATTAGCACTCTCATTTATTGTTTTCCTGATACTTAAAACCGGACGTTGTGAATGATTGACAATTTGTTGGGCAAATGGGCCAATAAAAAAGGCTTTCAGGTCATAGTCCAGGTTTGCTGTAATAACAATAAGGTCGGCATCCAGTTCTTCAGCGGCATCAATGACCTTTTCAGAAAATTCTTTACTGTGATAAAGGATGCTGGAAAAGTCAACGTTATCATTCTTTAATTGTATTTTAAACAAATTAACCAAATCGGCCAAATACTGAAAGCTTTGAGGGTTTTCTTGCTCCGCCAGCCCCACAATTAATATACTTGATTTATTTTTTGCTATTATCGAACGGGCATAGTCATACTTTTCAATAGCCCCAGGTTTCAAACGTACAGGGAAAACTACTTTTTTAAATTCGGTACGATTCCATTTACCAGGAATAGTTAACACCGGACAACTTGCATGTTTTACAACACTAAAAGCATTTGAACCCATAAAGAATTCTCGTAACCCGGATGCCCCATGCGTACCCATTACTATTAAATCAAAATTATCCCTGGATGCAACCCTGCAAATTGTATCAGCCGGATTACCCATTTCAACAATCGCATCAATTGTAATACCGTGTTTTAAGGATAGTTCTTTTACAGTACCTTCCATATTCAGGCGGTACGATTTTATATAATCCGACTCTATTGTATCAACTGATGGATACAAAGCTTCATTTGCATCAATAGCTGTCATATAGTACATACTATCAACAACGTGTAACAATGTCATTTTTGCATTTTGCCGTTTACAAAGTGCAACAGCTGCTTTAAATGCACAAGCCGAGAGTTCAGAAAAATCTGTAGGCACTAAGACCTTTTTAATTTTATAAGTTTCCATAATATTATTTTTTGATGTGAATAAATAAAAAACGATAGAACTGTTTGTTAGCTGTAATTTTTCGAAATAATGTATTATTGCTTTCCCATATTATGTCCGATCAAGTAAAGTTAATCTAATAGACCCTATTTTATATTCTTAAAAAAAATGGCACAATACTCCGTTTTGGGTTACTTGCTTTATTGTAATTTTTACAACTTGTAACTAAGTTAAGAGCAAAATCAAAGTTCTATCTATCAATACAATTGTAAAGTTAATACAAAACGCTTGGTGTTACATGTCATTATTTCGTCAATTTGTGGTATAATTATGGGCTTTGTTGTACGAACAAGTAAAATAATATTTCAAATATTTGGCAAAATTTACTAATTTTGCCATTAATATAAAACAAAAAATATTGATTACCAAGGAGGAAAATAGTATAAAAGATTTTTTTGCTTCAAAAAACATTTTGAATACAAATGAAATACTTGGCTTTTTGCAGAAGCTATATCCCGATATTGTTAACTCAACCCTTCGATGGCGGCTTTATGATTTAAAAGCACGGGGCATTATCAAACAGGTTGGAAGGGGTATATATGCTCTAAATCGAAAACCCGATTTTGCACCGGAACTTTCGCCAGTTTTAGTACAATATCATAAAATAATTCAGAAAAATTTTCCCTATGTTAATTTTTGTGTTTGGGATTCTTTTTGGTTTAACGAATTTATGGTTCACCAGGCATTTAAACGCTATTACATTATTGAAGTGGAGAAAGATGCAGCTGAATCGGTATTTTATAAACTTACAGAAAAAAAACAAGAATGTTTTTCTTAATCCTCAAAAAGAAATATTCAATAAATACATCGCAAACTACAATGAGACCGTGATAATTATTTCGATGATTAGCGAATCTCCATTGGAGAAAATAAAAAAAATCAGCATTCCTACTCTCGAAAAGCTATTGATTGACTGCCTTGTTGGGGATGAAATTTTTGCAACACAACAAAACGACCTCGATTATATTGTTCAAACAGCATTTGAACGCTATAATATCAATCCGGCAAAAATGAGAAGATACGCAAATCGCCGTAACATAAAGGATAAGGTAGAAAATATCTTTATCAAATATTCGGCAAATATTATATAATTCTGCCAAAATTTAGAACATGATTTCAGAAGACTCTTACACTAAAGATTGGATAATAAAGAAAGTTTCCGAGACGGGAAAACACAGCGACCCTAAAATACTTGAAAAAGTAATCAGGGCCTTCTTATTGCTCGAACAAATTCAAAGCGAAGCCATACCTTTAGTTTTAAAAGGAGGCACATCATTACTATTGCACCTTGACCCGCCGCAAAGGTTTTCGATTGATATTGACCTGATAATGACAATAGGACATGACAAATTAGCCCCTATTTTCGACAAAATTGTAGCCAAAGGCCAATTTACCTCATGGAAAGATGATAGCGACAGAAAGCATAAAACCAATGCTCCTGTGGGGCATTACAAGTTTTATTATAAAAGTGCCATTGATGTTAATTTTGGAGAAGAACCTATTCTGTTGGATGTACTATTTTCGGAGTGCTATTATCCCAGCACTATAGACAAAGCCATTGTTCACAGATGGTTATTAACCAAAGAACCTATAATACATGTAAAAGTTCCAGATATAGAATCCATTTTAGGCGACAAACTAACCGCCTTTGCCCCAACTACCATTGGGATACTTTATACGAAGAACAGACCGGTTGAGATTATTAAACAATTATTTGATGTTGCTGCTTTGTTTGACAAAGCTCAAAATTTCAACACAGTAAAAGAATCATATCTCAAAATTGCGGAGGAAGAAATAAAGTTTAGGGAGTTGGCTATTACCTGGAAGGATACTTTAAACGATATCTTTTAATGTCGGCTTATACGATTGCGCTCAGAGACAATACAAACGAGCATTTCAAACAATTACAAACTGGTATAAGCAATATTGTAAACTTTATTCTAACCCGTTTTACAATTGATGAAGCCATTACCTGTGCAGCCAAAGCTGCATATCTGTCAGTTATGCTTCAAAAAGATGAACTTCCTGAAATAAAGCGTTTCTCAAATCTGGCTCAAATAAAAGACTTTGAGATAACATATCCCACTTATAATAAACTAAACAAGTTGAAAAAGATAAATCCAGAGGCTTTTTATTATTTTTATAAAGCTATAGAATTGAGAAATATTTGAGGTTAGTAATTCCATGATGAAAAAAACACTTCGAAAACCAGACCGGTGGCAAGATTTTGAAGACCTTTGCAAGAAACTTTTTGGTGAAATTTGGCAATGTTCTTACACCATTAAAAAAATGGACGACAGGGTCAGCCCCAATGTGGTGTTGATGTGTATGCAATACCAAAAGGTGAAGATGATTATTTTGGAATTCAATGTAAAGGGAAGGACGAATATACTGATACTAAGTTAAATAAAAAGGAAGTTGATGAAGAAATTTTAAAAGCCCTAAGTTTCAAACCTTCTTTAAAACATTCATTTTTGCTACTACTTCAAACAAAGATGCAGAAATAGAAGAATATGTTCGCCTTAAAGACATTGAGAGCCGAAAAAGTGGAAAGTTTCAAATATTCCTTTATTGTTGGGAAGATCTGGTTGATTTAATTGAAGAACACCGGGACGTATTTAATTGGTATGTTAATGGTCAGCAATATAAGGAAACATATAAAATTGGGGTAACATTCGAGAATGGGACTAATGAACTCATTCTCGAACCTCCGTTCGTAAAGAAGGTTACAATCTATCAGATTAAAAGAGATGAACCTGCAATATTTTCATCAAGTTATTTAGAATTAATGAAAACTTTTAATCGTTATCAGGTACTCCCAGATTTAAATTCAATGCCACGAATTTCTATTTTAGGTGAACCCTTGGACAAAAATTTAAGCTGGTGTAGTTTTGATGTGTGCATTAAAAACTTGGGAACTAAAGTTATTGAAGATTGGAAACTTTTCTTGTACGTAGAAGATGGAAAATATCGCAAAACTCGATGATGATAGTGATAAGAGCATATTTGCAAATCTTCACAGAACAAATAGAAATAGAAACTATTGGTTTATGAAAAAGATGGATATTTTTTATATAAACCCATTAATGCTCCCCTTATTCAACAAGACATAAAAAGCTTTGAGGTAGCGATTCTGCCATTTCACGATTGTCAGTCAATAAAACTGTCTTGGAAATTACTGGCTCGCGATTATAATGATTATGGAGAGCTAACCCTATTTGTAAATCCTAAATATGAGATTGAAAGAAACCTAATTGAAGTTGAAACTCCTGATTTAATTCAACCCAAAACTACTGAGATACTTGAAAAGGTTGTACCTAAATAAAAATTCCTAAGATGACTAATTCCGAAATAGCTAAATACATAAAGAAGTTGAACATTGGAACTGGCAATGAAACCATTTTCACAAGGTCTTTAAGTAAAAATGTTGATTTAGGTAAGGTTTGGTCAAAAGTACCAAAGTCCACTGATAATATAGTGGGCAATTCAGCTCCCTATAACTTTTTCTTTATTAAATCGGATGATGGTAAATATATAGGGGCTGTTTTAGACATGTATAATGATTTGCATTGGTTTATAACGCCATTGTTTCGAAAGAAAGGATATTTGTCCAAAGCATTAAAATCAGTCATCCTACCGTATTTATTCTATGAAAGGGAGGAGCAAAAAATTTCGATTGATGTTTACCAAATAGGCGAACGCAATTATTCAAATTCCAAAAGAGTAGACAGAATTGCTTGGATTTAAAAAAGTTGAATCTGAACGGCAAGAAGAGATATATGTTCTTTCAAAGACTGACTTTGATTGGAGCCAGGAATCATTTGAGGAAGAAAATTCAAAAATTGGAAGGGAAAGAATTGATGTTTTAAGAAAAAGGGCATCTTATGCAGCTAATTTGCTTTGGATGATTCAAAACGAACTTGAAATGAAATATGGGGAATGTAATGAACTGGGCGAAGTAGTTAATGAGGTAAAAAAGTACACATGGAAAATTGAGGATTTACTATTTGAATATGAAAAACCTAATTTATGAAGCCAACTCCGACTAAAACAACTAATAGAATACATTTCACTGACCTAGACCCAATAAGATTTGAAGATTTATGCTTGAACATCATCAAAGAATAAAAAATTGGGAAGAGATAAGGCATTATGGTAGAAAAGGAAACGATGACGGTATTGATATTTGGCCACTGATGAAAATTCAGAAATCTGGTATTTTCAATGCAAAAGATATTCAAGTATTAGCGCTTCTGATATTTTAAAAAATTGTCAGTAAAGTAAAAGAGGAGAATAAAAGTTACTCCGACCAACCTTGTTTTGTTTACAGCCTGCGATGTTAGTAAAACTCATCATGAATTTTTTATTGAGGAGGCTAAGAAAAATGGGATTATCAAAACAAAAATTTGGACTGCAAGTATTATAGAATCAGAATTATATTCAAATTTTCATGATTTGTTATTCACCTATTTTGGCATTAATATTCCTAATGAAAAACAGAGTAATACAACGAAGGTCAAACACAGTTTGCGGATGAAAAAGAAAATAGAAAAGGACTTCATCCGCAAAGACATAGATATTACATATATTACCAAACACATTCTTTATGAACCTCGGTTACGATTTAATGTTGGTGAGATTATTATAAGAAATATAGATAATGATATTTATCCAGAAAATGATAAAGATGACGTTGGAATTAGCAGTTGGTTTAAATCTGAAATTTATGACTTATACCATAATGGAATTGAAATCTATTTATTCTATCCAAATGAAATCCTTCTCAATAATGAGGGGCACTGGGATTTAATTGAGAATGATACCGATGAGAGAAAAAATCGCTATAAGTCTTTAAGAGTAAATAGGGTTGGCCGTATTCCATATTTAATATTATCGAATATGATTTTCAAGGCGATAATTATTATCCGATACCACATTTGTATTGCAAATTCAACATAGATGACATGCCTTATGAGGGTTTTGAGTATTATACTTACGGAGATAGTATGAAAGGACATTATCCCTTTCATTTCGAAAAAAACATGAAGAGAGCATTAAAGTAAATGAACAGAAAAATGGCATGACAGATTTAATCAAATTTAAAGGAAAAAATATCTCATGGTTTAAATATTTGAATCTCCTTTGTAAAGAGAGGAATATTTATGTTATGGATAATCATAATGCTGCATTATGGTGTTGGTTACAAGAGATAAAAACAGATAAAAAATATAATGTATTACATATTGATAGACATTACGATACAAGATCAAGTCATATTGAAGAATGGTTGAATAATATTCCTGATGATTTACAAAAACTTGACATTGCTGAATATATTTATTTAAAATATACTGATCCCAATTTTGAAAATTTAAACGAAATAATGCATTGGGATAATTACTTCCCTCTTTTCATAGACTATATAAAATAACATCAATAGATACCAATTCTTTACCCATAAGGAGGGTTCGATGTTTGATGAGATGGAACCTATGCTAGACGAATATCCAATTCCTGGACTTTTCAACTTAATGGACTATATTTTTGATGAAGAAAATTCCGGAACTTATAATTGGATTGTTAATATTGATTTAGATTATTTCTTTCAAAGAATTGATGAAACTGATATTACAATAAGAATTATTTCTTTTGAAGCTATTGATTTCTTTATTCAAAAAATAAAACCTCACTTAAATGATAAGATTACAGTTATGACAATAGCTTTAAGCCCGGAATGCTGTGGAGGATGGGATAACTCCTTATCTTTAATGAATTATTTTGCAAGCAAGCTGGACATTGATTTTAAAATAGAATAGTCAATTCTTTTAAAACACTTCTATTCTTCCTCCAACCCCAAACCTCCCATTGGCTTTAGCCACTCCATTCTCAACTTCAACTATAACATCCACATCGTGAGCAAAATCCTGTTTACCCCGGAAATTGCCTTCTTTGGTTGTATGGAATATGAAGACGTATGCTTTTTTAGGGTTGTTTTTGCGAAGTCGAGTTAGATCGGCATTACTTAATCCAGCTTTGCTTACCGAATCAATAAAAACGAATTGGTAAGGAGTTAAATCATCCGGAATTTTTTCTGCAATAACCAGATTAGGATGTATTGCTCCAAGGCGTTCAAACTTTTCTTTGAGGGTATATCCAAAACCTTCCTCAATTGCCACATACAAAACCTTTCCATGATTTTCGGCCATGTACTTGGCAAAGTCAATACATAGGGTTGATTTACCACTTTTAGGCAAACCAAATACCATTGCCGAAAAACCAACCGAAGGGTCTCCGATGAGTTCACGGTATTTGCCCTTTAGCCCAATGGTTTCAAAATCCATTCCGGCCAACTCCGAACTTGAGATTACTGTTGGCTCTGGAGCATTATTCAGATTAGGTTCTTGTTCAGTTTCCACTCCACGTAATCCTCTTTCGGTTTCATAAATCTTTTGAAGATATTTAGCTACTTTCTTTTTCTGATGTCGCCTTGCTAACCAGGACATTATGCCATTTAAAGTATTCTCGCTTATGGTAGGGGTTTTAGACTTATTTCCAATGTAACTCTCCAAGGAAGATTTGATTTCCTGTATTTCGTTCCAGTATGGACAGGTTTCAGGTATCTTACCGGATTCAATTGCTTTTTCAATCCGATTTAGCAATGCTTTTGCCTTGTCTTTAACATCCTTTTTGCCATGAATACTGATATACTGCTTGATGTAAGTAACCGAAAGCATTGCCTTTTGACTTTGGGCAATTGTCGAATAAGAATCCAGTTTATCTTCATCCAGAGTAACTTTGATGGTATTCCCCATCTGATTGTAGCATTTAATTAACTGTGCCTGAATATTCTCGATTTCTTTGGCATAAACCGATGTTTTACGAATACGCTTTTCAATAATGGCTTTTTGGAGCGAGTTAAGAAGGTTCAGGATTTGGGATTTATCTTTTGTTTTCCCATGCAATCCAACATATCGTTTGATAAACGAAACTTCCAGGCTTACTTTTTCGACTGGAGTAGTTTCTTCTGTAGGCTTCTTTTCAGCAACGGGTTCTTTTGGAGCTTTCGGAGACTGGGACTTCTTTTCCTTAACTTTCTTTTCAGGGGCTTGCTTATTAATGACATCATTGAGCTTTTCCACAAACGTGTCGATATACTTTTTGATGGTTTCGTCATCGTTATACAGGTCTATGTTTTCACGTATGAACTCAAATTCTTCTTTCTTTAAGGCTTCCGGTAAATTGGTCTGGTCAATTCCGGGATATTCCGAAATGATATTTCCTACTGTAATCATAGCTGTATCGTTAAGTCCGTTTAATGTTCCTTCATCTGCAAAAGAGTAGTAGCCAACATTGGTAAAAATGAGATGGTCGAGTAGGTTTATCTTTACTGTTTTCAAAGCATGGGAAATATTCCTGGTTAATTCCCTGTCTGGGTCGGATGGTGAAAGTGTCCCGGATGGGTGGTTATGGGAAATTACAATCCCCTGGGCAAGGGCTTTTGTCGCCAAACCTATTAACATTGGTATATCCACAATTGTGGCAGAAGTTGAGCCGATAGGGTGTTTGTAATAGCCAATCAGCTTGTTTGCCCGGTTGAAAGCAGCATCACGAAATTCTCCTGGATAGGATTTCGCCCAAAGATTCGTTTCAGGATTTCATATACTTCCTTTGAAGTTGTGACCTTATTTACATCAAAAGCTTTTCCCTTATTCATCCTGATTTTGATTTCAGGAACAAACGGTTTCAAAGGCTTCGGGTCAACACCAAACAATACGATTTCCTTTTTCTCCTGGTACATGGTTATACTTTTAAAAGTTCGAGCATTTTGAGTTTGGCTTGTGCTTTAATCCGGGCAATGCGGATGCGTTTTCATTATCTGAATCAGGCTTGGGCGTGATGGGTATTCCTGGTTGCTTTGTGTTCGTCCGGCAATAACCCGGTTTATCAGTTGGTTCAGGAAAAACGCAAGTTTCCGGGTCGTAATCGTCTTTGAGGTATTGAAGCAGGTAGTTGAGTTTTGCAAAATCCTCAGCCCGTTCCTGTGGTGATTTGCCTTTTACAGCAAGGGTTTCCTTCTTGGCTTCAATTTCCTTGAACAACTCATGAAAACGCTTGGATTGTTCGCCATGCTGACCTCCCTTATAATTTGAGAGCTTTGCTTCGGCGTTCATCACATCTTTCTTCAGCTCACTTTCCAAACCACTCATATCATCGAAGATGGAAAGCCGTTTTGGTTTAAGAATGGTTCGCTCAATTTTATAAACGTTCGTCATGGATTCTTTAAACTCATTAACAATCCAGTAATGGCCGAAATACTGGCTTTCCCGTTGAATTTTGCGGGCGCATTCCAATAAATCATTATCGGAAATTGAAGATGAGGTTTGTATCTTTTCAATATCTGCTTTCAGGGCTTCGTTTTTCTTCTGAAAGTCCTTTATCTTTTTGACTTGCTCTTTTTCGTCCGGGGCGTTTTTATATTCTGAGATTTTCTTTTCGACCTTCTCATTATCGAACACCCATGACTTGGCAAGCATATCGTTGTAAAACTTATTAATCCATTGCACGAGTTCATCCTTATCGGTAAGATACCGACTGATGGCTTCCTTTACTTTGTTTACCTGCGATAAATTGGAATTGGCACGGCTCAATTCCCGTTCCACTTCCCGCCGTTCTTCATCAAAGTATAAGGCTGTAATTCTACCTACATCAGTAATAAGTGCGAGCTTGACTTCTTGCGGATCGAGCGATTCCACATCGAGGACGTTGCCCCGGTCGGCTTTGTACCAGATGTCATTGATACGCCCTGTCTTTTCTTCCAGCTTCTGGAACACAAAAACATCCATTGAATCCTGTACCAACGGCATTACCGAACGGACAAAGGCAAATTCATTGCCCTGACGCCAAATACGTCCTTCGAGCTGCCGAATGTCCGTGGGGTTCCAATCGGGATAAAGGTTATAGATAACCGTTCCCCGTTTTTGCAGGTCGATCCCTTCCCTGATGGTAGCTGTACCGATTATGATTTTGACGACACCTTCCAAAAAAGCTTCTTTGACGTTTTCTTTTTTGATGTCCGAAATGGAACTGTCGATAATTTCAACTTCATCGAAACGGGTGTTGTTGTAAAGAATATTCTTCTTATAACCTACTTCTTTTTCGAGGTATTCCTTGATAAACCTGAAAAACTCCTTGCCACGGTTCATATACAAAACCTGGCCAGAAACCTCTTTTAATACAGGAGGCAAATTACCAGGGTCGTTCTTAGCCAGTTTTTCGTGATATTCTTTTACCGTCCGGCAGCATTCACAGGCAAAGAGAATTTTAGGGCTTTCTTCAACAAATTCCTTGTAGTTTTCAGGTCTGTCCTGATTGCCCGCATACAGGTACGGCGATAATGCATTGTCCAGGCTATAGGCCAATGCCCTGAACAAATCCCCCATGTTAAGCCTTCCGCTGGTAGCCTGCTGTGCCAAGGCAACAATGTTTTGCTGGTTATGGCGTTGCTTTGCGGTTGGCTCGATGTAAGTCAACACTTGCTTGGCAGGGCTTAACTTAAGGGTTTTGCCTTCGGCGACTTATGATTAACTCCATAAACTATATAATTCCATTAGCAATGGCATAGCCAATTGCCTCAGTACTATTTTTTACTTCTAGTTTTTTAAATAGGTTACTCTTGTGAAATTTAACCGTATTAAAATCCACATTTATCATTGAAGCAATATTATTTGAAGTATAGCCC
>JAAUTT010000739.1 GCA_012031335.1 Bacteroidales bacterium
TCTTTTGCTTTTCTGGTATCTGGTGAACAAATCCAACTAGTCCTGGTTAGAGTCACGAAGCCCATTCCCCTGCCGATTCCCGACTCAAAATAAGATGCGCTTCTCGACATACAGAAGGTGACCATACACTGGTATTGGTTCCAGATATTAACCATCCGATTGGTTTCTGTTTCAGGGGTATGTACTTGATATACAGATAATAATTCAGACCAGAAAGCTTTCAGTTCATCGTAAGCAATCTGAACATTATTTATATCCGAAAATTTATCTATAAGCAATTTTGCAGGAGCTTTATTAATGATTTTAGGCGATTCCCATTTTTCTTCCTGAGGATTTTCGGCATAACCTAAAATAAAGATCAAGTCTTTAACTTCTCCTGGCTTCAAGGTGATTTCGAAATAATGAGAAGCAATGGGCGACCAGCCATGAGCTACCGTATTTCCTGGTTTACCCCCGGTTACAGCATCGGGGCTATCAAAGCCATTATACAAACCAATGAAAGTATCTCTATCGGTATCAAACCCATGAATAGGCTGATTAACGGAATAAAATGCATAATGATTACGTCGTTCGCGATATTCTGTTTTATGGTAGATGGTACTATCTAAAATTTCGACTTCTCCTGTCGAAAAATTACGCTGGAAATTCGTCATGTCATCAAGCGCATTCCAAAGACACCATTCAACAAAAGAGAAGAGCTTAAAAGTTTTTGTTTCTTCTGAAGTGTTTTTAAGACTGAGTTTTTGAATCTCACAATTATGATTAAGCGGAACCATGAATAAAACTTCAGCTTCCAAACCGTTCTTACTACCTTTTATTTTACTATAACCTAAACCGTGACGACATTCATAATGGTCAAGTTTTGTTTTTGTTGGTCGCCAACCCGGGTTCCAAATGGTTCCATTATCATTAATATAAAAATATTTACCTCCCGAATCGACTGGAACATTGTTATACCGGTAACGGGTAATACGACGCAACCTTGCATCCTTATAAAAACTGTAACCTCCGCTGGTATTCGAAAGCAGAGAAAAGAAATCCTGATTACCGAGATAATTAATCCAGGGATAAGGTGTTTGCGGGGTGGTAATTACATATTCCCGATTTTGGTCATCAAAAAAATCCGAATTGTTTTGCCATGGTTATGAATTATTTTAGCGTTAAATCAAATTAATTTGCAATCGATTGCAAATTTTTACAAAATAAAAACGCATAATTTTCGATTTTTATGCATTTTTGAATTGGCTAATTTAAAAATTAATCTCATTTAATAAAAAGATAAAGCAAGAATTCGGATATGGCCCGCAAACAAACTACTATACATGATATTGCAAAAAAGGCCGGAGTTTCTTCTTCTACTGTGTCAAGAGCATTACAGGATAATCCTGTGATTAATACTGAAACCAGGAAGAGAATTAAAACTATGGCCGAAAAACTAAATTATCAGCCTAATTTTCTGGCACATAGTCTTCGAAAAGGACGCAGCAAAATGGTTGGTGTTCTGGTGCCTCGTATCGATCATCATTTTTTTTCCAGCGTAATTGGTGGTATAGAAAAAGTACTGAATGATGCAGGATATAATGTAGTTATTTTACAAGCCTTAGATTCTCTTGAAAAAGAGATAATTAATGTCCAGTCTCTCCTTGAACAAAGGATTGCAGGAGTTCTTGCATCTCCTTTGGCGGTTTCTTCCGATAATAAACATTATCAGTTACTTGTGAAGAATGAAATACCATTGATATTTTTCGATAATACCCACATTGATATGCAGGTGAGCATGGTACTCACGGATGATTATAAAGGAGCACGGATTGCAACGGAACACTTAATAGGGCAAGGTTGTCGTCGTATTATGTTTATGGGAGGTCCACGCGAAAATTATATCTATAAACGCCGTTACGAAGGATTTAAAGATGCCATGAATGACAATAATTTGCCTGTTGAGGAAAATCTGATATTTAACAGAAAACAGGATTTTATTACCGGTGAAGAAGTTGCTGACATAATTTTAAAGGAAGGCATGCTTCCTGACGGCGCATTTTCGGTAACAGATCACCAGGCAATTCATCTCATTCAGGCCTTGAAAAATGCAGGTGTTAATATTCCCCAACAGTTGGCTATTACCGGATTCAGCAATGCAGAATTTTCTTCATTCATCGAACCATCTCTAACAACAATTGACCAACACAGCAGGGAAATGGGAAATGTAGCTGCACAGATGTTACTGGAAGAATTTGAAACCAGAAAAAGTAATCAGTTTATTCCCAAAAAAACATATCTGATCCCCGAATTAATTGTAAGGCATTCCAGCTTAAGAAAATATGAATAAGAGGAAAAAAACCAAAGTTACCATTCACGATATTGCAAGGCAGTTAAATACAACTGCCTCAACAGTATCAAGGCATTGCAGGATCATCCAAGAATCAGTCTGGCAATGAAGGAAGCTGTCCTTGAATTGGCTGCCCGGTTGAATTATCAACCGAATTTTATAGCATCAAGTCTTCGTAAAGGTCATGGGAATACAATAGGAATTGTAATTCCTCGTATCGATCGTAATTTTTTCTCGTCGGTTATTGGTGGTATTGAAGATGTTGCTGCTGAAGCAGGTTATAACGTGATTATCTGCCAGAGCTATGATTCGGAAGAAAAAGAAAAAACTATCGTTGATACACTGATTAACGGTAAAGTTGATGGGTTACTTGTATCCATTGCCTCTGGAACTTCCAGCTTCGACCACTTTAAACAAACTATCGAAAAAGGTGTGCCTTTGATATTTTTTGATCGTACTACAACACAACTGGAAGCCAGCAGAGTTGAGATCGACGATTTTCAGGGAGCTTACATGGCGGTTACACATCTTATCGATCAGGGATGCAAAAGAATAGCACATTTTAGTGGTCCTTGAATGTAAGTATTTATAATAATCGTTATAAAGGATACCTGACAGCTTTGCAAGATAAGGGAATCAAAATTGATATCGACTTGCACATGACATCCGCAATAACACGCGAAACCGGTGCGGATGCCGTTGATAAACTTCTAAAAATGAAAAAGATACCTGATGGTATTTTTTCAGCTTCCGACTATTCCGCTCTGGGTGCAATAATCCGCTTAAAAGAGAGAAATATTAAAATCCCCGACGAAATAGCCGTTGTAGGTTTTGCAAATGAACCCTATGCTGCTATTATAACTCCCTCACTTACTTCGGTTGATCAACACAGCCGGGAAGTTGGTCAGTCAGTTGCAAAGCTTTTTTTGGAAGAAATTAAAAAGTCAGACAGGATCTGGGGTTTCAAAAAGAATTATGCTGAGTCCGGATTTAATTATTAGGGATTCCTCAAAAAAGTTCAATAATTCATACAACTAAAATTTATTTTTAATTATGTAATACATTAAACAATTGATCTTAAATATTGAATTAACCATCTTCAATAAATTATATTTTCTCAATATTGTAAATTTTATATTATCCATCTTTCCATATTATATTTTCAGTATTGATATCGGTATGAAATAAATCAGCCGCTTATAAACATTTATATCCCTAAAATAGCTACCAGAACATATCCAAAATTTCCTTTGTTTCGAAAGGAGAATTTTTCTACTATCTTTTGTTAATTCTTTCTCTAAGTGTT
>JAAUTT010000740.1 GCA_012031335.1 Bacteroidales bacterium
CCTCGGCGGCTACTACAGCAAACCCTCGTCCATGCTCACCTGCCCGCGCAGCTTCAACTGCAGCATTTAGCGCAAGTATATTTGTTTGAAATGCAATATCGTTGATGATTATTATTTTATCAGCAATATCCCGCATAGAGTCAACCGATGTTTTCACTGCTTCGTTACTTTCCTTAAGTTTCTTCATGGTTGCTACCGATATTTGCTCGGTTTGTTTTGCATTTTCAGCATTTTGCTGGATATTGGCAGCCATTTCTTCTACCGAAGAGGAGACTTCTTCTATTGCTGAAGCCTGCGAATTAGCTCCTTCGGACAATAGTTGAGAAGAAGCATTGATCTGATGTCCTACATTGGCGGTATTTTCAGCTGAATGAACTACAGAGGTAACTGTAGATTTCAGCTTTTCGGCCGATATCCCAGACTGCCCCCAGAATTCCTGTCTTTAACCCTGATGAATTTAAGGTTAAGGTAAGGTTACCATCGGCTATTTGTCGTGTGATTTTGGCAATTGTGGCAGGTTCTCCCCCGAGTTGCCGGTTTAGATTTCGAATAATCAGAAATCCGATAATGATGGCAAAAGTGCCGATAATTAGCCCCCAGAGTGTAATATTAAGAAAAGAAGACCAAATCTGCTCTTGAACAGGTTTACGATCAGAAGAAATAACAAACATACCCCGAAGTTCACCATCTTTATAGTTTTCCATCGGAAAGCCTACGATATCTTTCCCATTCATATAGGGACTATTGGCTGGTTCTCCATGGCATTTCAAACACCCCTCATTCGATTTCAGGTATACGGGTCTCATTACCTGAACCGTATTGCTCTCCTTATCTATATAGGTAATCGTTTTTTTTTCGCCCTTTTCAAACTCTCCAAGAAACTCCAAATCTTTTTCGGATGCTTTGTTTTTAGGGTTTCGAGGGTTTTTGGCTGAAATTCGAAAGGTATAATTATCTTTTGAGGCATTATCTTCCCCAATGGTCCACGATGCAATGATAGGTACAATTTTCAGCAGTTTTAGCTTTTCCTCTTCCGGAATTACGCCATCAGGATACATTTCTTTCATATGTTGAATCTCACCTTCCAGCCTGTTCTGGCCTGCTACATAAGTTCGAACAGATTCCATCCGGGAGAGTATGGCTTCACTTTTATTTATTAAAGCTTCCTCACCATTTTTACGAAGTTTGATGGTCGATACTAATATCCCCACACTCAAACACAAAACAATCGGAAGAATAAGAAGGATGAATAGTTTTGTTCTTAGTGTTGTTTTCATATATATTATTTATTTAACCGATTACTACTTAAATTTCCTTTAAGCACCATAGTACGTTGATGCAAAACAGGTTAAAACGTCAGAGAAAATTATCTCAATGTTGTTTTTAAGAATTTATTTACAACTCATTGCAAGTTGAATAACAAAATGAAAGTTACTTGTTTTCAATATTTAAACTTATCGTTTGATATTGATATAACTCACCGTTTAGTACTTGCTTACATTATTCAATCAAGGTGATCTTAAACAAATGTTTCACTCGATGGTAGAAGCAGAAAATGGATATGAGGCAAAGTATAAGGCAATTATAGTAGTTAACGATGTGGAAAGAAAGCTAAAATTCTATACAAAAATCTTTGGGATGGAAATAAGGTATCATAAGGAAGATATGATCCTGTTGACACGCCCGGTTGTAATGATACTATCGTGTTTGAAGAAATAAATTCCTCCTGGCGCGAAGACCGGGAGGAATGACTCATTTCGGATTTAGACTTAGAAAACCGGAGTATATGAGCTCGACACCGATGTTGAAATTCTTTAAAGAGGGGAGCTCTATTCCTGGTTTGCCATATATCAACTTAAAAGTTTCCGACGGGTATGGTATTAAATTATGGTACGAATTTTTGTCATAAAAAACTTCAATTTATCACATGTACCTGTTTTTTATCCACATCTTCAATTAAAAGTTGATCTTCGGAAATTTTTACCCCTCTACTTTTCAGAAGGATGGTTTGAGTGCGCGAACCGGATATTTTGTAATAAGGAAAAATGCCGGATAAAATTTCAGCATTTTCAATACTAACTCTTCTTGAATGCTTCAGTTCTATGGCAGGCGAATGTTTGTTCTGAGCTGCAGGTTGCGGATCGTCACATTCGTAGCATCGCTGCAAAACAACCCCTTGTCCGCTTCCATCCGGATATTTTCGAGCAGAACATTTTCCAGATTCAGTTCAGGCAGTCCCTGCAGCAATATACCCTGAAGAGCTCCTTTGCAGTTTACGTTCCGTATAAAGATATTTTTAAACTGAGGTGTTTCTTCAGTTACTGGTAATAACACTTCAACCGTTTTACCTTTTCCTGATTCGAGATCTTCCGAAGCAGACCTTCCGCTATAATAAAGATTGAACGAAATAGCCTGTGTTGGGATATTCATCATTTCAACATCGGAGATATAAATATTCTCTACCACCCCTCCCCTGCCGCGATTGCTTTTAAATCTCAGTCCCACATCGGTTCCTATAAAGGTGCAGTTTGAAACATGCAGGTTTTTAACTCCCCCTGACATTTCGCTGCCTACGGTTACACCACCATGACCGTGATAAACAATACAGTTTTTAACTATCAGGTTTTCATTAGGTATCCCCCTGTCCCGGCCATCCTTGTCCTTTCCCGATTTAATGCATATAGCATCGTCGCCCACATCGAAACTGCAATCGTGGATGATACTGTTTTTGCACGACTCAAAGTCGATACCATCGCCATTTTGTGAGTACCAAGGATTGCGAACAGTAAGATTACGAACGGTAAGATCGCTGCACATAAGCGGATGAATGCACCAGGCCGGTGAATTCTGAAATGTTGGACCATCAAGCAAAACCTTTTTACAGGAAATTAAACTTACCATCACAGGTCGAAGAAAATCCCTTATCTTTTCGAATTCCTCCTTTGTTTTAAGACTTTGGGTACATTCATCTCGGCCATACGTTCGCCATCGATAAACTGCTGCGACGGATACCATGCTTTCCCGTTTTCACTCACTATACCGCCGGATGCAACAAGTTTTTTCCACTGCGATTCAGTAAGTTTTTCTTTTTTCACCTGCCGCCAGGCATCGCCCGACCCATCGAATATACCTTTTCCGGTGATAGCTATATTTTCAGCACCATTACTATTTATAGGCGATATACACCTATATGTGTTTAAGCCTTCGAAGCTGGTTTCGACAAGCGGGTATAAATCCTTATTGGAGCTGAAGATTATCAGCGCTCCTGCCTCGGCATGCAGCTCTATATTACTTTTAAGCGTTATAGGTCCCGTAAGCCAGGTACCACGGGGAATCACAACTTTTCCCCCGCCCTTATTCGACAAGGCTTGGATTGCATCAGCAAAGGCTTTGGTACAAAGTTCCTGTCCGCCGCTTTTAGCTCCGAAATCGGTAATAGAAACCGAGTTAGCTGGTATAAACGGTTCCTGTACCTGTGGCATTGCGAACTCGAGTCCATCGTACAACTTGCTCGTTCTATTATCCTGAGATATGGCAGAACTGAAAAATAAGCTTGTAATAATTATAGAATCAATGATTTAAATGAAAACATATCTGTAGTTTTTTATTGTTTATATCTAAGAACCCAATCCCC
>JAAUTT010000741.1 GCA_012031335.1 Bacteroidales bacterium
GGACTGAAGAAGGCAAAAAGCAGGACGGGTAATGAAAGAAAACGGCTAACCTTCGATCTGGCATTTACTTCAGTATTGAAAGGGCTATCAAAACCCTGAATTATGCCCTCGACGAAATGGATCTTTTATGGATACCCGTTACAAAAACCTGGCGCCTGAATGAACGTCATTATGGTGCATTACAGGGATTGAACAAATCGGAAACTGCCGCCCAACATGGCGACGAACAGGTAAAAATATGGCGGCGCAGCTACGACATTCCGCCTCCGCCTCTCGAAAGTTCCGATCCGCGGCACCCTGCCAATTCACCCATTTACAAAACCCTCGACCAAAAGGATATTCCGGCGACTGAATGTTTGAAGGATACCGTTGCCCGTTTTGTTCCATACTGGGAAGAAACAATCGTTCCCGAAATTAAAGGCAAAAGGTGATTATCGCTGCTCATGGAAACAGCTTGAGAGCCTTGGTTAAGTACCTCGATAAAATATCGGAAAAAGATATTCTGGAACTTAATATCCCTACCGGAATGCCGCTGGTATATGAACTGGATCAGAACCTTCAGCCACTGAAAAGCTATTATCTGGGCGATCCCGAAGAAGTAGCCAAAGCCATGGCCGCCGTCGCCAACCAGGGTAAATCAAAATAAAACATTAAAACTTTAAAATACGAAGACACCAGGACACGAAGGATTTCATAATTAAATTTCGTTTCTTTAGTGTCTTCGTGTTAAAATTACATTTCCCAAAAGCTAGCGCGCATTTGTAACGCGTGATAACCACCCTAGCCAAAAGCCATTGCCAAAGCTAGCACGCGTTTGTAACGAGTGATAACCTCGATTTGGACTACATCTTATTTAAAACTTTTAACCCCGGTTTAGGGATCTGCCTGCTAAAACATCTCCCGTCCAATAATATCCCTCTTTTCTCACCTTTTTCTCTATCCTGTAGCTTTCTTGCTTTCATATTTTTTATCTTTGACAAAACCGCTATAAACTGCTTATGTTTTTTCAGAACATATTTGGCGAACAAGTTACCCTGGTACTGGAAATCATCTATTTCCTCACCATAGCGTTTACCGTGGTGCTAATTATTCAGCAAAAGGGCGATCCCCTTAAAACCATCTCCTGGTTGCTGGTTTTATTTCTGCTGCCTGTCATCGGTATTGTCTTTTATTTCTTCTTCGGAAAAAATTATCGCAAGGAAAAAATCTTCTCCCGTAAGGGAATTGCCGACCTGGAACAGATGCGTATTCTTACCCAGGATACATTTATTGGCTTGCCACACAGCAACCTGTTCAAAAATAAGAAGCTGCACCAGAAGATGCACATCATGCGCCTGCTCCTCAACAGCAGTAAGTCGCTGGTTACCGAATATAACCGGGTAAAGGTTTTGAACAACGGCCTCAACACTTTCGAAGCCATTTTTGATGCCATCGAAAATGCGCACGATCATATCCATCTCGAATATTACATTATCGACGATGATAAAATTGGCAACCAGCTCCGCGAACTTTTAATCAGAAAGGCTAACGAAGGTATAAAGGTGCGCCTGATATATGACGATGTGGGTTGCTGGGGCTTACCTGACGAGTTTATCGACAGCATGACCGATGCTGGTATTGAGGTGTATCCATTTTTGCCTGTTCGCTTCCCTACCCTCACCTATAAGATTAACTACCGCAATCATCGCAAGATAGTTGTAGTGGATGGGAAAATCGGCTTCGTGGGCGGACTTAACATTGCCGACCGGTATATCGACGGAAATCCCGAATATGGTATCTGGCGCGACACACACCTGCAGATAGAAGGTGAGGCGGTAAGTTCCCTGCAGGTGGTATTTCTTATCGATTGGTTTTTTGTTAGTGATCAGGTGATACGCGACGAGAAATACTTCATCACCGGAAAAGCCGACGAACATCATCTGGTGCAGATCACTGCCAGTGGCCCCGACTCCGACTATGCCAGCATCATGCAGGCTTATTTTGCAGCGATAGCCAGTGCACAGTCGTCCATTTATATCTCCAGTCCCTATTTCCTGCCCAACGAAAGTATCCTCACGGCACTCAAAACCGCCTCGCTTAGCGGCGTCGACGTTAGAATACTGCTGCCTGCCCGTAGCGATTCCAGAATTGTATTCTGGGCCACCCGGTCGTATGTGACAGAGCTCCTGAAAGCCGGCATTAACATCTATTTTTATGAAAAGGGATTCCCACATTCCAAGCTGCTGATCGTGGATGGTGTATTGAGCTCTGTGGGTACTGCCAACATGGACATCCGCAGCTTCGACCAGAACTTCGAAGTCTCGGCCCTTATCTACGACGAGGCCATCTCGAAAGAACTCCAGGAATACTATCTCACCGACCTGAGCCACTCCACCCATATCACTGCCGAAACCTGGGAAAACCGCCCCCGCTGGGATGGGATAAGAGAATCGGTAGCACGCATTTTTAGTCCGCTATTGTAAATATTTTGCTTTCCCTATCTTCTTGTTTTTTTAACGCGTTTTTCACTTTGTTCATCACTTTTTTTTCGACTTTTGACAATGTTAGATAATTCCTCTTTATATGAATTATTTATTAGGACCAAATGCTAAAAATGATTGATAATTACAATTAAAATGATGGAGATTTAAAGGTTTTTTAAACTTGGAAATTTGCATGGAGATGTTTTATAATATATTTTTACCCAATGTAGTAAATCGTCTTACTTGAATCGCTTGTGGAAAAACTTTTGAATCGGAAATACATTGCTCATTATGAGTTTAGCGAATTATACAAGGCTATTTCTCAGGATGAGAACATGGACATTGCTGATTTTGTAGCAGAGAATGTATCGCTGCAGAATCGTAATGCGGTGCTGTATTTCCCATCAAAGGGGCTGAGGGACCAGGATGTTGATTTTTCCAAAGTCCGCACCATTGTCGACCTGAAGAAGGTTAACCTCTCGCACGACCTGAACCGGCATTTCCTCTCTATCAACAAACTGTTGCCCGATGCTGGTATCTATATCGGCTGCCTCGAAAGCTACTACGACCGGAAACGTAAAATCTTCAACAAACTCGGCAATTTCCTGGGGTATATCATTTGGATTATTGACCTGATATTTAACCGGGTTTTCCCCAAATTAAAGCTCACCATGAATTTATACGAGCTTATTACCAACAACAGGTATAAAGTAATTTCATTGGCCGAAACTTTGGGAAGGTCTGTATATTCGGGTTTTGATGTGATAACCTATCAATATATCGGATATAAGTCATTTTTGTTTTAATGAAAACCTGCGAACCGAAAATGGATTCCAATCCTTCGTATGGTCCTTTTTTTAAAATGAGCAGAGTGGGTAAAGGTGGTAAACTGATTGGAGTTTACAAACTCAGAACCATGCATCCATATTCGGAGTATATACAGAATTTTGTAGTTAAGTTAAACGGGTACGACAAGGCAGGAAAACCAAGAAACGATTTCCGTGTAACCGGTTGGGGAAAACTTTTTAGAAAGATTTGGGTGGATGAACTCCCACAGTTGCTAAATGTTTTGAAAGGTGAACTGGGAATTGTTGGTGTCCGCCCATTGAGTCAGTTCCGTTTTAACCAGTTGCCTGAAGATGTACAAAAGGAAAGGATTAAATTTAAACC
>JAAUTT010000742.1 GCA_012031335.1 Bacteroidales bacterium
GATATAGAAGATTTAGAATGGGATATTCCCTATGTACTTGGTATGGACTGTTCTGGGAATGTTGGTAAAGACTTTACTACATTAACTGTTATAGATCCTAGAAATTTTGAAGTAGTAGCTACAATGAGAACTAATCTTTATTCTACTTCAAGATTTGGTAAAGCTGTTCTTAAAGTTATGAATAGTATTTTTATTAATAGTATATTAGTTCCTGAAAGAAATGCTATGGGTATAGCAGTAATTGATAATATGATTGAAGAAGATTTCATGGTAAAATCGAGAATATATCATCATCCTGGTGATACTGCTCCTGGTATGAAAATGATAAAAACACTAGACCTATTCTTTATAATGAATTACTTATTTACTTAATTATGAAGATTCTTACCATTTGCAGCGGACTTGATTTTATTAATTATACCCGCAGGGCTACAATTGAAGCTATAAAAATGAACATCCAGATATGGATGTTCTACTCTTTAATTCTGTTTTAAACTTTGCTAAAACAAAAAAACGGTACCTTACATTAAGTTCTATTTTTATAATTTCTGGATTATAGAACGTATGCGTTTTTACAATATCTTACCTCGTATTGAGTATATTACTAGAATTTTAAAATGGAAGAATTTGTTTAAGAAATATGATATAGTATTTATGATTGATCCAAATCAGTATTATTTATTGCCCTATTTGAGTAAAAAACAAAAACTTGTATATTTATTAAGAGATCCTAGCGTATTACAGGACTTAAGAAATTATAAAAAGGAGCTTGCCATTATAAATCGAAGTCAAGCTATTCTGGCAATTAGTGAAAACCTTTGTGGATATTATTTTTCAAAATATTATGGTTTTATACCGGATAATGTTTACCTCTGGTCGAATACGGTAGATTTGAATCTATGGAATTATGAAAAATGGAAAAATTACAAAAAAATTAAAAAAAAAGCCACTTATTGGATTAGCTGGAAATATTAATTACGTCATTGATATTCAATTATTAATATTTATTGTAAAATCATTACCTCAATATGATTTTGAATTGGCTGGTAAAATTGAATTGAATGAAAAGGAAATGGAAGAATTTAACATTCTCATTAATTTAAAGAATGTAACACATATTGGATTCATTAAATACGATGAATTCCCCAAAGTAGTTGTAAATTGGGATATTGGTCTTGTTGCGGCAAAACTAAACATGAATACGCCCTCTATTTGAATAATAACAAGCAATACCAATATGTGGCTTTGGGTAAACCATTTGTAAGTTATAAATATAACGCTAATTATTTAGATTTTGAAGATCTTGTTTTTTTGGCAAATTCAAAGGAAGACTATTTAAATTGTATTGAACTTGCTTTGCGAAAAGCCAATGAAAATGACACTATTGAAAAGGGTATAAAAATTGCGAAAAGGCATAGTGCTGAAAAAAGGAGTTTTGAGTTTTTGCAAATTGTAAATTCTATTTAAATGGGGTGGACCTTTTCCTATACAAAAAATCGTTATTATTTTTTTTAGTTCAATTTCATTACTTATATTAATCTTTCCTTCAAAAGTTTATGGCCTTGAATGGTTATTTTCAGCTTTTATTATTTTTCTTTTAGTCATTGCTGGTATTCAAAATAATAAAAATATATGGACTAATTTTTCAGAAAATCGATTTATATACAATTTATTTTGGATTTCGTTTTTTATTAGAATCGTTTCCATGTTGGTTTTACTTATAATATCTTACGCTACGTGGGATAAGTTTTACCATGTTGGTGCAAAGGATGAAATGAAGTACTTCAGAATTGCTTCTGAAGCAGCCACCCTTATTTGGCAAAGTAGTTTTAAAGAGGGGTATATTCATATTTTAGAAAATTATAATTCTGATATTTCTGATACAGGATTTTGTAGTTTTCAAGCTATCATTATACTTTTTTGGGAAATCACCCCTCCTGATAAAGATATTCTATAGTTTAATCGGTAGTATTGCTGTTATTAGATTGTATAAATTAAGTAAGTTACTTTTTGAACCTAAAATAGCTCGTTTTGCGGCAATTTTATTTATGTTTTATCCAATTTCTTGGTATTATTCAGCGGTTCTGCTTAAGGAAAATTTAATGGTTATATTAATCATTGAATCACTTTATAATTTGGTTAAGCTTCAAATTAAATTCAAATTTAAATTACTAATTAAACTTCTCTTCTTTATTGTCGTTTTATTTTTCTTTCGATCTGCAGTAAGCATATTATTGATTTTTGTTTCCATATTTACTTTGTTTATCCAAACCCAAAACAAAAAATGGGTTATTAATCTGTTATTTGCTTTTTTATTAATAGCCGGTTATTGGCTCTTTCTTCAGTCAACTGGCAAGGTTGAAGATTATTATGAGCAGTACACTGAGGCAGAAGAATTTGGCGAAACCCGTTTAAAGCATGGAAGTGAAATTAACTCCTACTTTGAATATGCTGGGGCGCCGATTTATTTAGGAATATCTTTTTTTGCGCCCTTTCCTTCCATAGTTAAGGTTCCAATTGAAGGTGGGCTTCCACATAACGAATACTATTATCATGTGGCTGGCAATTTTTACTGGTTGATTTTGGGCTTTTTCAGTTTAATTGGCCTTTATCAAGCAATCCGGTATCACCGTCAATTAACTGTAGCAATATGGTCATTTGTTTTAGGTTACCAAATGATATTAATTCAATCGGTAATGTTTTCATCCGTAAGGTTTTCGTTTCCAGTAAAACCTTTTATGTTAATAATGGCCGCATTTGGTATATATCGTTTAAAAAACCATAAATGGTTTACCTTCTATTTAGTCATTACTTTTTTTATGGTTATCGGTTGGAATTACATTCGTTTAAAAAGGCAGGGGTGGATGAAAATATTTGTTGTTACCGGCAGGTTAGGAGAAAACCTGGTGTATTATAAAACTTTGCCAATTGCCAACTTACCCGTTGTTGATGAGGTAATTGTATTCTGTGAACGACCCTTAACTAATTTTCATAAGGTTAGATATATTACCATACCCGGGTGGATATTTCAAATTAAATTTCCATTCATTCGCAGAATTATAAGAATTATTTATGAACCGGTTCAATTGATTTATTTTGCTTTTAAATGGAAACCATTCATAATAAATGGGGTTTATACACTACCTAAGGGTCTAAACAGCTTAATTGCCTCAAAATTAACTAGTACTAAATGCATCATTTCCGTGTTAGGTGGAAAAGAGGAGATTGAACCTCGTTTTTTTCCACAGTTTTTTTGGAAAAAAATTAATTTATGGCAGTTAAAATCGGCAAATGCAATTACAACAAAAGGTCAAAACGATGTCAATTATCTTTTATCCTTGGGTTTAAAAAATAAAAAAATTTTTCCATTTAATGGCTTCATAGATACTATTCGTTTTTTTCCACAACCTTTTAAAGACATTGACGTGATTTTGTTGGTACTTTTTATGAATTAAAAGGAAGGAATGATACTCAATCAATCAATAAAATTTTATGAACTCCATAAGCTTTTACTCGAGAAGGTTGAGGGCCCTTCTAATTATAATTAGAACACAATATTTTATCTCAAAAACTAAAATCCATCCAATCGGAAACTGAAAACATCCATGTTGACTTCTTGCCAAAAGTTATCT
>JAAUTT010000743.1 GCA_012031335.1 Bacteroidales bacterium
CTCAATGTCGGAACCTGCGTCTCCGAACATACAACCTTAATTTAAGGGTTTTGTTTAACGTTAATTTAAAAGAGAGCGGTGTTTAAGAACATGATTGTTAAGCATTAAAGAAGTTTCAGTTGGTTATTATTATTTTTTGATTGGTGAGTGTTTGTAATAGGTTGTATTGTCCGGTTTTTTGGCCACTGAGAGCAGTAAACTGGTATCGGTCGGTACGATATGTCAGTAGTAGTTTTACATATGTCGCGGTCTAATTATAAAACAGAAAAGCCGCTTTTCAGCGGCTCTTCGTTTGTAAGCTGTGATTTAAGGATTTTATTGAACGGATTGATTTGAAAGTTTCTTCGTTGAAGTATTTTCCAAATTCCATATCAACTTTTGCATTAGCTTTTAACTCTGCATCTTTTGCCAGCGGCAATACGCAGGTTATTGTAAAGCATATCGGTATTTGCAGTGCGTGCACCAACAATGGCTCTCAGGTAGTAAACAATTGCATCTTCGCTCTTTATGTTATTTAAAGTAGCTAAAGCTGCATCGTTTTGTTTTGCCAAGTAATTTTTGCAAGAGCTGCATTTACTTCATAAGTATTACCAAAGTAGTTAATTGCATCGGCATATTTACCTTGTATTATTTTGATGATACCAAGGTTATAACTAACAGTTTCGCCAGCAGCCATTGCAGAAGTGAAAAGTTCTTCAGCAGCTTTCAGGTCGCCCTGCATCATTGCAACAACGCCCAGGTTGTTTTTTACAACATCGATATCTTTAATCTGTTTTGCAGCTTCCAGTGAAGTTTTTGCATCTTCGGGACGGTTAAGTTTTAATTAATACATAACCAACATTGTTTTTAGCGCGAACACAGTCAGGATATTTTTTTGCAGCAGTCTGATAAATGTTTAATTTCTGATTCAGATCGCTAACAAGTGAACCTGCATAAAGCAATTCTTCGAGATTCAGTGAATCGGGAGTTGAAGTTCCGATAGCAGTAAGTTGTTCGTCGGATTTACCAACAACATCAACATTAACAGTTAATTTGGATCTTCTTAATTCAGGAAGAATTTTAGTTTTCAATTCTTCGAAAGCTGCAGATATATTCTTGATTTCTTTTTCGCGAACAGCCGGATCGTTATACATCGAAAGAACACGGAGAATTAACTCTTTATCGCGAACATCTGATTTTTCAAGTAAGGTTTTGAAACCTTCCCAGTCTTCAGGAGTTGTTAAATATTTGAATATATTTTCGTCAACTTCATCAACTAATTTTGATTTTTTAAGTTCTGAAGTGAAATATTTATTAGCAGATTCTTTTCTTTTTTCAGCTAATTTTTCGTTCAGTTCAAGTTCTCCATCAGGAGATGCGTAAGCTGAAATAACGATTTCTTTAATTTGTTTTGTTGAATCATTTTTGGCTTCAACAAAAGATGTGTTAAAGTTCTTTAATTCATCTTTCTTTACTTCTGTAGGACGTACGTCGGCTTTGTTAATTAAGTATTTAATGTCGGCCTCATACGATTCGGGAGTTATTCTTACAAAATTATCTTTCATCGAAATTGGTCTTGGATCTTTAACAACCAGGAATTCGGTTGCGATAACACCATCGCCGATTTTAATAGCAGGGAAATCAACAACTGTAGTTTTAACAGTTCCTTTAACCCGTACTTCCAGGTCCGATACTTTCATATTACTGTTGTATGGAACTTTATCAGTATAAGTAAATTCGCCACCTTCTTTGTTAGCAATTTTCTTATTGTTTTCCTGAACTGATTCGCCTTGTACTTTTATTGATTTGAAAGCAGTTTCGCCTGATTCTGATTTGATTACCGGGGTAATTTCAAGAACTGCTTTTTTATTGAAGTATTTGGGTGGGTATTTACCAGAAACGGTAACTTCAACTTCACCACCTTTTGATTCCAGAACCGGAGGATTTGCCTGATATTTTAACGTCGCTGGCTTTATCTTTCATTTTATTGAGCCCGCCACAACTGCTTAAAACAATTGCTGCAAATAGAGTTGCTAAATAAAAAAAGTTTGTTTCTTTTCATAGTTACTTGGTTATTTGATTAAGGACTTTTATTTGTTACGTTTTAGTTTTCAATTAGAATTCACAAACTTACTAATTGTTTTTTATAAAAAAAGAATTAGTTTTTAATTATTGATATTTGACGAACGGCTAAAATTGAATTTTATTGACTCCTTGTTTAATTTCTTCTGAAAAATTACATTATCAATCTTTTCAAAGTCGGATATGCTGTTTACAAAATCAAGATTTGAAACATCCAGAATAAGGATTTTTAATTCACTGTTTACTTTAAAAAAGTCCATGTATCCTTCCTGAATTTTAACAAGATAATCACTTTGTAGTCGTTGTTCATAAAATCTCCCTCTGTTTCGGATATTCTTAATCAGATTATTCAAGGGTGCATGCAGATACACGTATACATCGGGTTTTGGGGCATTTTGATTCATCATATCGAATACCTGCCGGTACAGCCTGAATTCGTCTTTCCCAAGATTTATTTTGGAAAAAATGAGAGACTTCATTAAGTAATAATCTGAAATGGTGAGGGGTTGAAATAAATCTCTGTCTTTCAGCTCTTCGTTCATTTGTTTGTAACGATCGGCAAGAAAGGAGAGTTCCATTTGAAATGCAAACCTGTCAGGATTATCATAAAATTTTGCGAGGAAAGGATTTTCATTTATTCTTTCCAAAACCAATTTAGCATTGTGCTTTTCGGAAAGCATTCTGGCCAGTGTGGTTTTTCCAGCACCAATGTTTCCTTCAATTACCACATATTGCATAAAACCTGCTTTCAGTAATTAATACAAAAAACCTCCGAATTGTTCGGAGGTCTTTTTATTAGTTATTATGTCTTGGTCTGTCCGGACGATCATTCCGTTCGGGCCTGTCATTCCTGTCATTCCGTTCGGGTCTGTCTCTTCTTTCAGGACGATCCGATTGCTCAGTTCTCTCAGGACGGGGTAAAAGAGCCTTCCTGGAAAGCTTGAGTTTTCCTGTTTTTTATCAACTTCAAGAAGTTTAACTTCAACTTCATCACCTTCCTTAAGGATTCCTTCGAGGCTTTGGAGATGACGCCATTCTACTTCCGAAATATGCAGAAGACCTTCTTTGCCAGGCATAATTTCTACGAAAGCACCAAAGGCAGTGATGGATTTTACTTTGCCACTATATACCTTTCCTGCTTCAGGAATTTCAATGATTGAGTTGATGCGTTTTAGGGCTGCCTCTATCGAATCCTGATTTTCTGCAAAAATATCAACTACACCTTTGTTGTCAACTTCTTCAATTACAATGGTAGTTCCTGTTACACTCTGTATTTCCTGGATTATTTTTCCTCCGGTACCAATTATAGCACCTATCATTTCTTTTGGAATTACAATCTGAACAATGCGTGGAGCATGAGGTTTCAGGTTTTGACGAGGAGCTTCAATAGTTTCGGTTATTTTGCCGAGGATATGCATACGGCCTTTGTTGGCCTGGTCCAAAGCTTTGGCCAGTATTTCGTAAGAAAGTCCGTCTACTTTAATATCCATCTGTGTGGCTGTTATACCATTGGATGTTCCGGTAACTTTAAAGTCCATGTCGCCAAGGTGATCCTCG
>JAAUTT010000744.1 GCA_012031335.1 Bacteroidales bacterium
TCATTGAATATCAGAAATTTCATATGATATTCATCAAAGACTCACTTGCTGTTGATGGATTTAAAATAGCCAAGACATTATTTGAAAAAGGCATTACTTATAAACACTTGTTTATCATTATCTCAAGTAATGATAATGTAGGTAATTTTATAAAAGCCAAAAGATTAGGTATTGATTATTATTTAATTAAGCCATATGAATCTTCTGAAGTTTTCGATATTATACAGGACAATTTCACAACTATAAAAAGCGATTTAAAGATTGCTCCAAAACTGAATAAAATCAGGAAAAACATTTCAATCTTAGTTGCAGAAGATAATTTAATAAATCAAAAAGTAGCCAAAACTATTTTCAAAAATCTCGGTTACGAAATTTCTATCGCAAAAATGGAATAGAAGCTGTTGACATGGCCATCGGAGATAATTTTGATATCATTTTCATGGATATGATGATGCCCGAAAAAGATGGAGTACAAGCTACCCGGGATCTGCGGAAAAAAGGATACAATAAACCCATTATCGCTATGACCGCAAATGCAACCAAGGAAGGTAAAAACAAGGCGATTTCTTTTGGAATGGATGGATATATTACCAAACCTACCAAAATGGAAGCCATTAAAAAAGTCCTTATCAAATACTTTTCAGAATCAGTTAACGAAGCTTAAAATTAATTAATATATGCGTTCACACGAAATAGATTATAAAATTGTTGGAGACGATATCCAGCTTGTGGAAATTGAACTCGATCCATATGAAACTGTAATTGCCGAAGCAGGAGCAATGCTTTACATGGAGCAGGGAATTGGATTTGAGGTAAAAATGGGGGATGGATCCAATCCTAATCAGGGTTTTATGGGTAAGTTATTTCAGGCCGGAGCTCGTTTGATTACCGGAGAATCGTTGTTTATTACCCATTTTACAAATAAAGGAATGGGGAAACAAAAGGTGGCATTTTCTGCTCCTTATCCCGGAACTATTATCCCAATAGATTTAGCCAAAATTAACAGTCATCTGATTGTTCAAAAAGATGGCTTTTTGTGCGCTGCTTTTGGGACCAAGCTTAGCTTACATTTTAACCAGAAACTGGGTGCCGGAATTTTCGGAGGTGAAGGATTTATTCTTCAAAAACTGGAAGGAGATGGACTTGCTTTTGTTCATGCTGGTGGTACGGTTATCGAAAGGCAATTGAATAACGAAACATTAAGGGTGGATACCGGATGCATAGTTGCTTTTGAACCTCAGGTGAATTTCAGCATCGAAAGTACCGGTAGCTTAAAATCGATGGTTTTTGGAGGGGAAGGATTATTTCTTGCAACATTAAGCGGAACCGGTAAAGTCTGGCTGCAAAGTATGCCGATCAGAAAACTGATTCAGGCGCTTTCCACGACAGGCAGAAACGATAATAAGGAAAGTGGATCGCTCCTGGGTGGATTATTTGAAAGATAAAACCATGTACCTTAAAACAAAAAAAGAGCGGAAATACCGCTCTTTTTTTATTATATCACTCTTAATCTAGTTATTTAATTCTTTATCAGCGGCTAACACCAAAAACATAAAATTGGATGATCCCCCACCCAGTACATATTCACCTTGTTGCCATAAATAAGGAAAATCTTTAAGCTCAGGAAAATCAGGCCTGATAAGTGCTGTTCCCGATACAACTCCTCCGGGGATGTAACTGTAATCAGCTCTGTTATAACCATAAGCGGTTAACATAGACCTTGATCCTACACCAGAAGCAAATGAAGAGGTATTGTCGCCTGGGTGACATCCTAAAACAAAATTTAAAGCATTCAACATATATTCTTTTGGAACGATGTCGGGAAATGCATTATGTAAAAAATACTGCCTAACCCCAAAACTCTGAATATCCCAACCAGCTCCCCAAATATGTGGTCTGTAAGGCACACCATAGGGAGTTTCTTTTTCTTCAATGGCAATTTTTCGGGCATACTCCGTTACAGCAATCCTGATGGCTTGCTCAAAATTCTTATTATTTATAATGGAAATACTTCTTCCTATAATCCATCCTAAAGAATTGATATTATCACTTATAATTTTTTCGTTTTTAATTAAATAGTCCTTGTATTCGACCTTCGAAGTAGCAATCAAAAGTTCAGTTGCTGCATGCAGTTTTTCAATTTCACTGCGTTTATTAACTGGTTTGGTTATTCTCCACAATTCTTCTGCAATCCCAAGGCATTCAGCTGATAATTTATCGTCGAAACCTTTCAGCACCCGGGCAGCTGCCGCCAGATTTGCACTGGTAGATAATTCACGGGAAGGATTTTCTTCGGTAAACACCAACCGGTCGTCCAATACCGACGATTCATTTGCTGTTCTTTCACCTGCTTTTAAACGGGGATTATAAACGAGGTTATCAGTCTGATTGGAGACATCTCCCATCAATACATACTGACTAAGCATAGGACAAATAATTCCCCTGTAAAGTCGACCCAGGTTTTTATATCCGGCAACAACAGATAAAGCTCCATGCTGTATCTGCTGCAGCATGTCGTACTTGCCATCAGGCTGGTGAATTTCGACAAGCCGCTTATCCTGATCAATATAAGTATTATCGTGCTTAACTTTAAACGCTTCATAGGCAAGGCTCAGAATATAAACTTCACCAGCCTGTGATTCTACCCTGAGATCGTCATCGCCGGCATCATGCCAGCCACCAACATTCAATCCGGGAACAGCTTCTAATGGTTTATACTTCGTTAGTGTTGAAGGTCCCTGAATATAGCCATCGAAATGATTGGAATCTACCGGCGCCATCAAAGCATCGTCCATGTGACAGAGACCATGCCATACTCGGTATTTTTCATTCACCCTCATATGGCACATTTGTACCGGTAGGAAATATTCCAGTACAGGTTGCCAAACATGCCGCTGAAAAACATCGGAAGATATTTTAAACGGATTTGTTTTATAAGATCCATATGATATATAATACATTCCTTCGTCCTTAACTGAGGAAAATCGAATTGATAATACTGATACCTTAAAAAATTACCCTTCCATATTGCAGGTTGGACTGTTAAAATTTTACCGGGAACACCGTTATGATCAATTTTGAAAAGTTCAGCATTTTCAATATTTCTATCTTCCTTGTCGGTTTCTATAATGGCAATTTTTGCTGTTTAGGATGATATCCGATTTGTGAAACCTGCACCACCGGTTTATACTTCCAATCGGGAATTGTATTAGGTGTTATAATCCATTTTATGGCTTCTTTTACTGCACCGTCAGGAATTAAGGAACGAACCACAAACCAACCGTTATTGTGCTTATTTCGGCCATCGAGTAATTGCAAATCGCCGGTAAAGCTTTCGATAATCATTTTTTGTTCATCGGTTTCTGCAGCAATTATAAGTTTTTTCCCTTTACCATATGCAACAGGTTGAACTTCTCCTGTTTGATCCTTTTGAACCGGGCCATTGGCCTGTCGCGGAAAAATTCCGGATTTTCCATCAAAAATCCATGATTTACCAAATAATGACGGAGGAAACAACTCGAAATTAAATCCGGCTTTTCCATACCATTCCTTTGGTAAAGGCCGGTCGAGATCAACAGTTACTATTATCGAATTATTTTTAGTAGTAACTTTTACA
>JAAUTT010000745.1 GCA_012031335.1 Bacteroidales bacterium
CGTTGGCATCGGTATTTACTTCAGGATCGAATCCGGTATAATCGGTAAATAGCAGCAGGTTGTTACCTGTTAAATAAAACCTTGCCATATCCAGCCATGGTATAGCTTTCGAGCGAAGGGTATACCCAAGTGTTACGTTAGACAAACGGAGAAATGACCCATCTTCAATAAACCGGGACGAAAAGGCATTGGAGTTGGCTACCGATTCGTTTGAGTTAAAAACCGTTTCGGTAACATTCGATCCGGTATTAAGAGCACCTTTAACGAATAAGGCATTTGCTGCATTGTTATATACTTCATTTCCTTTTGTTCCATACCAGAACATGGAGAAGTCCAGAGCTCCAAACTGAACTTTGGTATTAAAACTATAGGTATAATCAGGTAGAGCTGAACCCAGATAATCGAGCAGTTCGTTACCCTGAGCATCTTTCTTATAGATACTTAACCCGTTGTTATCAAAACCTTCGAACACCCTTCCATAGAAAGTTCCAATAGGCTGATCGTTGGTAATAATCTGAACCCTGGTTCCGGAAAGCCCCTGCCCACTCGCATTACCTGTTTCGATTAATGTAATAGGTAAGTCCATCACATCATTTTTAATATAGGCTAAATTCAGGCCGGCATCCCAGGTAAATCTATCCGATTTAACTATTATGCCATTTAAACCAAGCTCAATCCCATTATTAACGATCTTTAAATTTTCGACATTTTGCCATTGGGTGCGGGTAGGAGCTAACGAAGCAGTAATTTCAAGTAAAACATTCTTTGTTTCTTTATGGAAATAATCAAAGGTCCCCGATATCCTGTCGCCAAATAGTCCGAAATCGATTCCTATATCAGTTTGGGTAGTTGTTTCCCATTGAATATCAGGATTCGGGGTTCGGATAAAAGTAATTCCGGAAGTTAAATTCCCGCCAAAATAGCCATTGGCATTCGATTCTGTACCCACTGACAGCAACGATCTTCTGGAAGGAATTTCCTGATTCCCGGTTCTTCCCCAGCCGATTCTTAATTTCAGGTTATTAAAAACATCGCCCGATTTCATAAAATCTTCTTCCGACAACCGCCAGGCAAAAGCACCCGATGGAAACAGACCGTATTTATTTTCTTCTCCAAACTTCGACGAACCGTCGGCCCTAAAGGTAAAGGTAAATAGATACTTATCCATTAAACTATAATTGACACGGCCAAAGAACGACTGTAACTCGCTTTCGTCGGCATTTGAATCGGATCTGGCATTAGAGAAATTACCATAACTAAGGTTATTGGTATACAGTACATCGTCAACGGTAAAACCGTTAACATTCAGCTCGCTGCCATTTACAAGAAAATACTGATATGCATGTCCACCCAGCAATGTAAGGTCGTGATTATCGCCAAAGCTGGTAGTGTAGGTCACATAGTTTTCAATCAGCCTGTTATTTGCTGAAATTGAGTTGATATTGGCTTCGCCATTATTCGAAAGATAAGTTAATTCGTTATCCTGGTTTACACGCCGCTCGGCAGTAGCCCTGTCGAAACCCACATTGAGTTTATATTTTAACCCTTTTAGAATTTCGAATTCACCCGAAATATTTCCAAGAATATGGTCGGTAAGCGTAATATCGTTTGTAAGGTTGAGCATTGCAAGCGGATTACGCTGGGTTGTGGAATACTGGAAGTACGACCCGTCGTTTTCGAATATTGGATAGGTGGGATTCAGCTTGAGAGCTGTCAGAATTACATCACCCTCGTAACCACCCGTTTCACCAATAGGCGCTCTCCGGTCTTTCATATGAGAAGCAATGAGGTTACCGGTTAATAGAAGCTTGTTTTTAAAAGCCTTTTGTGTAACCTGAATCTTACCGTTTATTTTTTCCATTCCGGTTGTCAAAACAATACCCTCCTGGTCCTGATAACCGAGAGAGGCACGGTAAGTATGTTTCTCTGTTCCACCGCCGTAGGTGATGGTGTGACTTTGAATCTGAGCATTGCGAAATATCTCATCCTGCCAGTCGACACTTGCTCCGCGGTCTTCAAGCGCAGCTCCATCGGGAGTGCGATAAGAACGAAACTGAGCAGCCGAAAGAACCGGAAGTTTCTCCCGAAGAGCTGATACTCCTACATAACCATCGTAAGTAAGCGTTCCTTCGCCAAGTTTTCCTTTCTTGGTGGTGATAAGCACAACCCCGTTAGCACCTCGGGCTCCGTATATTGCAGTGGAAGAAGCATCTTTCAGAACATCGATAGATTCAATATCATCAGGATTTAAAAAACTGATGGGGTTTTTATTGGCCGAGCCGCTTATGCCCGACGCTGATCCTCCGGCAGGAGTAAGATCCGCGTTGTCGAGCGGAACGCCGTCAACTACATACAATGGTTCCTGCCCCGAACGTATGGAATGCGAACCACGGATACGAACCGACATGCCACCTCCTGGTTCACCGTTGTTCTGCGAAATATTTACACCCGAAATTCTTCCCTGCATCATTTCGACAGGAGAAGTAGCTACGGCTTTGTTCATATTTGCTTCTGTAAGACGGGCAGCAGCGCCTGTTACATCCGCACGGCGCTGCACACCGTAGCCAACTACCACAACTTCTTCAAGCGCCTGTATATCTGCCACGAGCATAATGTCTATCTGATTTTTCCCCTCAATGGCTATCCTTTCGGAGGTATATCCGATATAGGAAAAAACAAGCGTTTTATCAGTCGATGGAACGTCGATGCTGTAACGGCCATCAATATCGGTAACAACGCCAATGGTGGTGCCTTCCACAATAACATTCACGCCAGGCAGAGGTTCTCCGGTGCTGGCATCGGTAACCACCCCGGTTATCCTGGGTTGCTGGTAAGCCGCTATTTCAGCAGGAGTTATCACAATAAGATTATTCTCCAATACCCTGAAAGTGACATTTGCCTTTTCAAAAAGTATTTGGAGAATTTCTTCAACATTGCTTCCACTCATATCGAGACTTACTACCCGGTCGAGATCTACAAAGTCGTCGTTATAAAGAAAATGGAACTGACTTTGCTTTTCAATTTCGCGAAACACATCTTTAATTGATTTCTCACGCAGAGAAATATTGAGCCGGGTATTCTGCGAGTACAAGCTGGCCGAAGCCTGCAGTACACCAACTAATAAAAATACGATTGATAATTTCATAATTAGCGAGGTATGTTTGATTTGGTCCTTTTAAGGTTAAAGGATTTGGAATCGTTGTTTTTTCATAAGTTTGTAATGGTTAAAAAATTAGACATGTGGCGTTTCCGATAGACTCCCCAGAATATCTAAACGCCCATAATTAATTGATCTTAACAGTTGGGAGAAGTTACATTTCTCCCAATTTTTTTTCTATGTCATAGGCTTGATTTTTTAGTAGTTAATAATTTTAGCAGTTACTATTAATTTTAGTCGTTACTCATTTTTAATATTTTCTGATATTTATTCTTCAACCTGTTATTGATACTAAAAACCACTTCGTTGTGCGATATTGAAAAATCCAGCGGAATGGTAAACTGAATGGCTTTTAATACCTGTTCCAGATTTTCCTCCTGGAGCGATCCTGATAACCGGTAGTTCTTTAGTTGTTCGTCTTTAAAAATAATCTTCACATCGTAGAGCCTTTCAAGGA
>JAAUTT010000746.1 GCA_012031335.1 Bacteroidales bacterium
GCCAGGGTGGTTCGCCCCGATGTTCCGCCCAGCATAAAACCTTTTGCCCGTGCATCGGCGGCGGCCCATATCAAAATCGCCTACACGCTGAAAGCCGAACATGGAGTAGAAAACAAAAAACGGGATGGTATTTATCTGATGGGTGGAGTATGCGGTACCAGCAGCTATAAAGGACGACATTGACCCTGCCTCGGTAATTCCTTCTTCGAGTATTGCCCCGTTTTTGGCTTCCTTGTAATACAGCAGGTTTTCCCTGTCAACAGGTTCGTAAAGTTGGCCTTTGTGCGCGTATATCCCCACCTGCTTGAAGAGGGCGTCCATGCCAAAGGTCCGCGATTCGTCCGGAACAATCGGCACAATGAGCTTCCCAATATTTTTATCGCGCAGAATTTGGACAGCAACTGTACTGCGGCCATGGTGGTAGCAACTTCCCGTTTGCCAGAGCCTTTTAAAAACTCCGTTGAAAATTTCAGGATCGGGCAGGGTAAATTCGGGCTGGGTTGAGTTCCTGAAGGGGACAAAGCCACCCAGTTTTTCACGCTGTTGTTTCAAATATTTTATTTCGTCGCTATCATCTGCGGGTTTATAAAAAGGCGCTTTGGCGAGGCCTTCATCTGAAACCGGAATGTTAAAGCGGTCGCGAAATTGTTTTAGCTCTTCCTCGTTCAGTTTTTTCTGCTGGTGGGTAATGTTTCGGCCTTCCCCGGCTTCTCCCAGGCCATATCCTTTAACGGTTTGTGCCAGTATTACGGTAGGTGAGCCTGTATGCCCCACGGCCGAATTATAGGCATTGAAAACTTTTAAGGGGTCGTGCCCCCCACGGCGGAGTTTTGCTATTTGCTCATCGCTTAAGTCCTCAACCAGCGCTAAGAGTTTATCGTATTTGCCAAAAAATTCATGGCGGATGTAAGCTCCATCGGCAGTAGAGAATTTTTGTCGCTGACCGTCAACCAATTCGCCCAGCCGTTTTTTCAGCAGGCCGCTTTTGTCTTTTTTTAATAGTGGATCCCAGTTTTCACCCAAAATTACTTTTATCACATTCCATCCGGCACCCCTGTAAGCGCTTTCCAGTTCCTGGATTATGGAACCATTGCCCCGCACCGGCCCGTCGAGCCTTTGCAGGTTACAATTCACCACAAAAATAAGGTTGTCCAGTTCTTCACGCGATGCCAGGGTCAGCGCCCCCATCGACTCAGGCTCGTCCATTTCGCCATCGCCCAGAAAAGCCCATATTTTTTGATCGGGTGCTTTCAATAAACCCTGGTCGTGGAGGTATTTGTTGAAGCGTGCCTGGTAAATGGCCTGAATGGGCCCCAGCCCCATTGAAACCGTTGGAAACTGCCAATATTCTTTCATTAGCCTTGGGTGAGGGTAGGAAGTTAAGCCTCCTGCCGGGTTTAGCTCCCTTCTGAAATTTTCGAGCATTCCCTCCGTAAACCTTCCTTCGAGAAACGACCGGGCGTAAATACCTGGCGAAGCATGCCCCTGGTAGTACACAATATCGGGTGTGGTGCCATTTCCCCCACCTTTAAAAAAGTGGTTGAACCCCACTTCGTATAGGGTAGCGGCCGAAGCATAGGAGGAAATATGCCCGCCTATCCCTTCTTTCTTTTTGTTGGCCTGTACCACCATGGCCATGGCATTCCAACGGACAAGGCTTTTTATTTTCCGCTCTGTTTCCCTGTCCCCTGGGTACGAAACTTCTTTTTCAGTAGAAATGGTATTGATGTAGGGTGTATTTAATTCGGGTTTTAATGGCACCCCCTCATTAATCGCATGATACCTCAATAGCTTTAATAATTCAGCGATGCGTTCAGGAGGTTCGTGCTGTATAATATAATCCAGCGATTCGAGCCATTCACGGTTTTCGAATTCGTAGATTTCTCTTTTATTGTTCGTTTCTTCCATTTTCAGGGAATACAATATTTTCTCGTACTTTTTTATTATTCCATGGGCAATCCGGCTTCTTTCCATTCCTTCTTTCCACCTTCATAATCAAATACATTTTTATACCCCAGGCTTACGAGTTTTTTTGCCGCGGTTGGGCTGGCAGAGCAATCGTAGTTGGAGCAGTAAACCACTATTTCATCTTCCTCGCTGAACCTTTGCTTTGCCTCGGTGCCAATTTTTTTCAACGGAATATTGATGGCACCCTTGATGTGTGACTTTTTGAATTCTTCTTCTTCGAGTACCTCTATTAAACGGACATTTTCATTATCAAGCTTGTTCTTTAATTCATCTTTGGTTATCGTCTTCATAATATCACCTTTTTTAGTTTAGAAGAAATAAATCAAGAGGTATACCAATCCCTTGTAATTGGTTATTGTTAGGCCTCAACCCCTTTATCAGGGGGTGAGATTAAAAAATCTGATAAGCTTAATAAGGAACACAGGTGTAGAATGTTTCCGAAAAACTGTGGAATTAATACTCAATAAAGTTATTTCAGAATTAAGTAGGTCCTTGTTCGGTATCCAGTATGTTAGTGTAAATCGAATACCAATTGCCAAATGATAACAGCCATTCACAAAAAGGAATGGTTTTTTTAGTTTCATACTAAAAGGAATAACTATGGTAAATGATAGGCACCTGTTTTCGTTAAACATCCCGGATAGTAAAAAACCAAGGATTGTAATTCTCGGGGGTGGCTTTGGTGGCATTAATATGGTAAAAAAGTTATGCGACGATTTTCAGGTTGTCCTACTCGACCGCTATAATTACCATACATTTCAGCCCCTGCTTTACCAGGTGGCAACAGCCGGGCTTGAACCGGATTCAATTGCCGGACCATTGCGTAAGATTATGGCAAAGAAAAATAATTTTTATTTCAGGATGTTAAGCGCGGTAAGTGTTTCTCCCGAAAATAACACAATAGCTACAACTATTGGGGAGCTTGCCTACGACTACCTGGTTATTGCAACCGGGGCAAAAGTTAATTTTTTCAATAACCACAGTATATCCGAACATGCTTTTCCGTTAAAGCAGGTAACCCATGCCCTTGACCTGCGGAGCCATATATTTCAACAATTTGAAAGGCTTCAGGTATTGAAAAACAACCATCAAAAAGCTGCACTTCTCAATTTTGTTGTGGTTGGGGCGGGACCTACCGGAGTGGAAGTATGCGGTGCCTTGGCAGAACTAAAATCGCACGTGCTGCAAAGGGACTACCCCGAGCTGAATATCAACAATGTGAAAATTCACCTGATTGAGGGGCTGGACAGGGTATTGCCCGGAATGTCGGAAAAATCGGGTAAAATGGCTTATAAATATCTAAGAAAGTCGGGAACCGATGTAAAGCTAAACTGCCTCACAGAGCATTACGACGGTGAAGTTGTTAAACTCAATAATGGTCAGGAGATTAAGACCAGCACCCTTATCTGGGCAGCCGGTGTTAAAGGAAATATCATTCAGGGGTTTGGTGAACAAAGCATTCATAAAGAAAAATTGCTTGTGAATGACATAAACCAGGTAATTCGAAATACTGTAAGCAATAAAGCATACGCCAATATTTTGCCATAGGTGATGTGGCATTTATGAAACATAATAACTACCCCAACGGATTACCGGGTTTGGCGCAGGTAGCCATACAACAAGGAAAGCACCTG
>JAAUTT010000747.1 GCA_012031335.1 Bacteroidales bacterium
GATACCTGGCAGGAAGATTACGGGATATGGACTTTCACCCGGGACGTTCCCCGATCCAAAAAGATGGTAAACCAGCTTCATGAAATGGGTTTTAAAGTCATGCTTTGGATATGTCCCTTTGTTAGTGCCGATCAAACAATGCTAATGCAATCGCTTTTGAAGGAAAAAGCTTTTCTGATGCAACAAATTGATAATAAAAACCGGGAATATGCCGAAGATCCGGCCTTAATCAAATGGTGGAAACGGTTATTCGGCCCTGCTCGACTTTACCAATCCCTTTGCTGTTAATTGGTTCAATAGTCAGCTTGATGGGTTAGTAAAGAAATATGGGATTGATGGATTCAAATTGGATGCAGGGGATATGGATTTCTATCCCGTAGATGCATTGAGCATGGAACCTGCAAGTCCGAACAGGCTATTGCGAACTCTACGCACAATTTGGCCTTCGGTACCCTTTAAATGAATACAGGGCATGCTGGAAAATGGCGGTTTGCCATTGGCTCAACGTTTGCATGACAAGGATCATTCATGGAGTGATTTGCAAAAATTGATCCCGCATATGATCACAGAAGGCCTCATCGGATATACATTTTCATGCCCTGATATGATTGGAGGAGGGCTTTGGACAGCATTTCTCGACAGTACCCTATTTGATCCGGACCTGGTGGTCCGTTCTGCACAAATCCATGCCCTCATGCCTATGATGCAGTTTTCAGCGGCACCTTGGCGTATTCTCGAACTAAAACACCTTGAGGCCGTCAAAAAGGCTGTTAAAATAAGACAAAAGTTTACCCCATACATTCTTCAACTTGCAAGGGAATCGGCAACATCCGGTGCTCCAATTGTGCGGTCCATGGAATATTGTTTCCCCGAAATGGATTTTCAATCCATACAAGACCAATTTATGCTGGGTGATCAAATTTTGGTCGCTCCGGTTGTTGAAAAAGGAAAATTTGAACGAGAGATTATTTTACCATACGGAAAGTGGATTGCTGATGATGGAAGAACATATGAAGGGGGAAAATCATATACTATTGAGGTTCCGTTTGACAGACTTCCCTATTTTGTTCTTGATGAAAAATAGATAAGACCATTTGTGCCTCATTCTTTTAATTGTTTTGAAGGAAATCGGGTTCTCCCATGAATGGTGAATTGCGAAGCAAGCAGTGAAGCTTACTCCTCAACATTGTTAACGGATTGCTATATGCCTGGTAAAAGTGATAATAGTTAACGTTAGTGTTTGCAATGGTTACCAGAAAATGGGAGTTGAATATTTTGATGAGCGAGAGGCTCTCCCCGGTAGTTTTTACTGATTGGTCGATCTAATTATGTTACGTTCTTTTTTGTCCTTTTTGTCCTTTTTTGTCCTTTTATATATCTTTTTATCAAGTTTTGCAATCTCAATTTCCCATTTCCTTACAATTGTTAATCCCAATACTCTTTTTATACTTAACCAATCCTTTTGCGACACTCAAATCATTACTAATCTTCAATATACTAGTACCGCAACTGCTGACCCAAAAGTAATTGGATTCATCATCGTTTGAATCATCAATTAGCTTACTTGTAAGGAAATAATATTGTTCTCCAATATCATAATTCTCAAACACAATACTACAATCTCCAGGATGACCGCTTAATAATCTTATCGTGTCATTGTCCCGAATTGTACCAAATCCATTTATTATTTTTACATGAACCTCTTTGGGGAAATTAGCTTCGTGAATTGAATCACCATATATTACATCCACAATTTCTCCCTTTAATACAATTGTTTTTTCATTAATATAACCTAAAAATCCATGAGTCGGCGTGCACGAACATCCGAAATTCTCAAAATTTATTGAAGAATAAAAAGAAATCAATACAAATAAAGCCAAGTTATATAGGTTCATCGTATCGCCGGTAAGGAGTTTTTTATGCATGTATTTTCAATCCTTGTATACCCTGTTTTATTCCCGCCGGAATCATACGACTGAATTTTCACAAGATTATCCCCATCATAGATGTATTCTTGGTATCTCAGGAGATTATGGTTGGCATAATATGAATCACTTCTTGCTTTCCTTCCAAACGAATCATATGAGGTTCTGATTTCATCATAGTGACTGCTATTTGAATATAAATCAAATTGCTCCAGAGTTATTTTAATTAGTTTTTTGTTACCATCGTATTCTTTACTCTCAATGAAACTTTTATATAACTCACTGTCTTCATTATAATAATACTCCTCAAATTTGGTTGTAAATCCATTTTCATAAGTTGTGATACTCTCGTAATATTTGATGTTGTCACTATTTATCTTGGTTATAGAATGATTATCTGATGAATAACTATGATATGTTTTTGACTTGTCTGAAATAACCGAATCAATCTGATTGTCATTATTGTAATAGTAATACACTGTCGATAAGGTATCTCCATTATTGTGCAATAAAACCTCTTTGTCAATAGAGTATCGGAGTAATATTTATTTGTTCTTAAATACAATGTGTCCTTAACAAATTGCTCTGATTTGGTACATTTATTAAAATCGTCATAGTAATACAGAAAAAAAGTTACCTTTTCTGATTCGAATCTGGTTAGATTGTTATGACTATCATATTCATAACTCCAAACATATCTGGGAGAACAGTCAATTTTAACAATCAAATTATTAAGGTAATAATACTTCTCTTGAAATTGCAGTTCATTACTTTCTGAATATGATATGTTACTTTCATAACAATCATAGTTAAAGTCTGAATTTTGTAATTCTGTATTTTCTTTATCACAACTAACAATAGCAATTGCAATGAGTAAAGTAATTGGAATAAGTTTATTTTTCATAGAATTGGTGTTTCTTAAATGCAACAAAGTCTACTCCGCTTTCCTCATTTCGGCAACATATCCATAAATCAATCTTATTTTATTCATACTATCTTGTAAAAACCAAAACCGGATTTTCCCTATGGGTAGCAGCTTCATTTTATTGCTGTTTTTATCCGAAGCAATTTAACAAAAAAAGAGGAATTCGCAGTGAGGAGCATTTATTTTTTTATTGGGTTGAGTATGCCTAAACTATGTTGTAACCGGCGTCTATTTTTTTAATTCCATTTTTAAGAGTTCTTTACTATTAGGAGCAATATGAAAATAAATTTCGTCTCCGTTTTTCGCTGAATCAAATAAATCTTTTTCCACCGAATATTTGTGGTTATCAATAATTAAATACCATATATCAATTTGTTTCATTTCCTGGCCAATTAATGTGCCACTTCCTGCTTCATAATCAAGCTTATATTCTTTTTGATTAATTGTCTTTAATTCTAAAATTTTCTCTCCGTTTCTAATGTCTAAGATTGATTTTCTAATCAGCATAAATGTTATTGTTATGGATAAGATACTCAAACTCATGATTGAAAAAAATATATTTTCAGAAATCGATTCAATGAATCCTCCGAAAATTAAAAAAAATCCAATCAGATATATTATTGAAGAAATAATAATTCCTGGACGGCAATTATACTTTAATTTTTTAATATCCTCTTTTGTTAATCGAACTGTTGTCACCGTGAATGTAGTTTTAATGCTTTAGGTTTTGAAGATTTTTTATTCATTTT
>JAAUTT010000748.1 GCA_012031335.1 Bacteroidales bacterium
TTTCTCTATTTCATCATGAAAATTACAGTAAAAATTTGAATATTGCATAAATGTAATTCGAACACTTAACCACTATGAAAAAAAACTACACTACTCACTGCCAGCTTAATACTACTCACTGCCGGGATTATCAAATCGCAGCAGCAACCTTTTCCTGAGGATATCTATCAATACATCGAAAATCCGGCTATTACCGATCTGAATCAGGAACCGGGCCATACACCTTTAATGCCCTATATAACGGTAAATGAAGCATTGGAAAATAACCGGACTAATTCTGCTTCATTTGTTTCGCTCAATGGTCCCTGGAAATTTCATTGGGCGGAAAACCCGGAAATGTCTCCCAAGAACTTCCACCTCGAAAAGTTTAACGATGCTGCCTGGAAAAACATTCCTGTTCCATCGAACTGGGAAATGGAGGGCTACGGGGATCCTGTTTTCAGAAATATTGCGCATCCGTTTAAATCAAATCCGCCTTTTATACCGCGCGATTATAATCCTGTGGGGTCGTACCGGAAAGCTTTTCAGTTGCCTGCTCAGTGGAAAGGCAAACAGGTATTTCTCCGCTTGGAAGCTGTAACATCTGCTTTTTTCTTATGGATAAATGGGAAAGAGGTAGGATTTAACAAAGGCGCCAATGAACCCGCCGAATTCAATATCACTCCTTATCTTAAAGCCGGTAAAAATACGATAGCAGTCAAAGTATTCAAATATTCGGATGGCACTTACCTGGAGGATCAGGACTTCTGGAGACTGGCAGGTATTTTCAGGGATGTATTCCTTTTTACCACACCCGATGCGCATATAAGAGATTATTATATTTCGACCGATCTGGACAATGATTATAAAGATGCCACCCTCTCGGTAAATGCTGTCCTTAAAAATTACTCAGGAACCAGCATTCAGGATTTATCCATCAGAATGAATATCTTCGACAGAAACCGTAAATCAGTAATTACAACGGTAACAAGTCAGGCTTTTTCAGTTGCTGCTAATAACGAGGTAGAGGCAAACATTTCGTCAAAGGTAATAAATCCGGCAAAATGGTCGTCCGAAAAACCCAACCTCTATTCGCTCACGCTTGAATTGCTAAATAAAGAAGGAAAAGTTATTGAAGTACTCTCGACCCGTTTCGGATTCAAGGAAGTGGAAGTGAAAAATCAGGCTATCCTGGTAAATGGTGTTCCTGTTAAGCTCAACGGGATAAACAGCCACATGCAACACCCCACCCTGGGACATGCCATGGACAGGGAAACTATTCGAAAGGACTTAATCCTGATGAAACAATTTAATATCAACTGTGTGCGCACATCACACTATCCTCCTAATCTGGAATATCTTGATTTAGCCGATGAACTGGGCATTTATGTTGTAGACGAAACGGGAAACGAATCGCATGCCACGGAATATGTTTCGGAACAGAAGCAGTGGACCGATGCATATATTAACCGATTACGGGGAATGGGTTTTACGTGACCGAAACAGGGCTTGCATTATTTTTTGGAGTGCAGGCAACGAAAGTGGTTTTGGTAATAACATCTGCGAGGTAATTAAGGAAGGAAAGCGCCTCGATCCTTCCCGTATCTTTATGTATGGCGGTAACACCGACGATCCTGCCTGGAAAAATGAAGTCCCTTGCGAAGATATTATCGGCCCCCGGTATGCTACTCCTTACGAACTGCGGACCCGTATAGCGCAGGTTCCTGAATCGCAGGATCCCCGCCCCTCTTTTATGGACGAATATGTGGCCGCCACTGGTAATGGTGCCGGAGGACTTGATGAATACTGGGACCTTATTTACGAATTCCCGCGACTTACCGGAGGCGCAATTTGGGATTATGTAAGTCCCGGAATTACTGAAAAAATAAGATTGCTTACAGACAATTCGCCTAATCACATTAACACTGCTGTAAAAGCCGTGGCAAGCTGGTTCCTGCTAAATTCGGCAATGGAATAAAACTCAGCGGAAGAGATGAATGGATCGATGTATACCGTCATCCTATACTGGATATCACCGGAAACCAAATAACACTTTCGGCATGGATTCTCCCGGAAAAATGGCTGGGTAATAATGCCATAATAACCAAAGGAGCTTACCAGTTTGGACTAAATCAGATTACAAAAGATACGGTAGAGTTTTATCTATCAGATACCCGCAGGCAATCTCTGAAAGCAGCACTGCCTGTAGATTGGGAGAACAACTGGCATCATATTGCGGCTATTTATAATGGTTCCGAAATGGCGGTATTTTTCAATGGAAAGAAAGCTGCATCCGGACCTTTTGCTGGAAATATTTCGAATAAACCATTTCCGGTAGCAATTGGCCATATTTCGGATATTGAAGGTCAGGAATTTTCGGGCACCACCAGCAACGCAACATTCGACAGAATAAGCATTTTCAGCAAAGCGATACCGGTTGAGCAACTGCTTAATCCCTCCGAAACTTTAAAAAACGAAGCACTTCTGTGGCTCGAAATGGATGAGATTCAGGAAAAGGGTGAATTTTACAGCATGGGAATTGGGGGGCGTACCTATGGAACCATATGGCCCGACCGCACAGCTCAACCTGAAATGTATCAGATAAAAAAATCAGCCCAGCCTGTAAAAGTCACTTTAATTGACTCCGAACAAGGTACTGTTTCGGTATGGAACAGATTTCACTTTACCAATCTGAATGAATTGAAATGCAGCTGGCAGTTGCTTGCCGACGATCAGATTGTTCAACAGGGCGATCTGGACATTAATCTTGATCCTTTGCAAAAAACAACACTCAGTATTCCCTTTAAAAAAGCCTGCTGTTATCCCTGGAAAAGAATACCGCTTGCAGGTATCCTTTGCTTTGAAACAAGCAGAACCTTGGGCTCCTGCCGGATTTGAACTTGCCTGGGATCAGATGGAACTTCCCTGGAATGAGAAGACAGGACTTAAAGTGATGGTTGTATCTCAGGCTCCGGAAATAAAGGAAGAAGCCGAAAAACTTATCATTAGCGGAAGTGGTTTTCAGTATACCTTCGATAAAAACAGTGGGCGACTGGTTACTATGGATTATCAGGGTAAACAACTTTTAACAGGAGGTCCAAGGTTAAACGTATGGCGAGCCCCTTTAGCCAACGAAACCGACCAATGGGCTATGGGCTGGTCAAACCTTACAAACAAAACTCAAGGCCTGGGTTATTTTCCTGCTTCGGGTTGGTATGCATACGGACTCGATAACCTTAAATTCAAACTCGACAAAATATTGTTTTCGAAAGAAGGAATCGCTATAAAAGTTGAAGTATGGGACCATGCCGAAGGTAATACCTACTTTACTTCATTTGATAACCATTACATATATACAATCCAGGCCGATGGTTCTGTAAATCTGGAACATACAGTTACACCACAGGGATTTATGCCTTCATGGTTGCCTAAAACCGGTTTGCAATGGAATATGGATAAAAGTATGAACCAGGTAAACTGGTATGGCCGTGGTCCTTTCGAAACATACCCCGACAGAAAGACCGGTGCCAAAATCAATGTTTATAAAAGCACTGTTCAGGATATGAAAGAGCCATATCTTGTTCCACAGGATTATGGCTGCCGCA
>JAAUTT010000749.1 GCA_012031335.1 Bacteroidales bacterium
GTTGCTTGGATTTCCACCACCGCGCCGGAAGCGGTCATGACAAAATTGCTGTCTGCCAGGGCATGGTTATCTTCCTGATAATCAAGGTCCTTTCCATAAGTTTCTTCTGTAAAGAAAACGGAGACGAGAGCAATACCAATAAATAGAATCCCTACTATTACTCCTGAGCTCCAGAGACCTGCTTTAGGAGTGAGAGCCGCCAGCATGGTTGTCATCAAAATAGTGCCACCACGAACAAAGTTGGGAATAGTTGTAGTTACCGTTGCCCGGATATTGGTTCCAAATTGTTCGGAAGCAGCAGTGACAAAAATAGCCCATAGTCCACCCATTGGTATTCCCATGAGAAACATGTTTATATAGAAATATACCGGGGCAGCTCCTTTTAAAGAAAAATAGATAATAGTAAAAAGTGCAATCCCCGAAGTGGCTATAAGCATTGTCTTTTTTCTTGAATGTAATTTCAGGGATAAATAGCCAAATACAAACTGCCAATTGATGCCCCTATATAATGCAGCATTACGGTGATGGAGCCTTTTACTTCACCCGAAATTCTTAAAGCATCGTGAGCCATTGATGATGCATTAATTGCCAGAATACTAACTGTATACCAGGTTGGAAGGGCTACCAGGATGCCGAAAATGAACTTTTTAAATCTTACTCCTTTGGTAAAAAGGCTGAAGAAACTTCCCCGACTTACTGCCGAAGCTTTTGTTTTTTCGAACATTCCCGATTCGTAAACTGCAATTCTTAGGAAAAGCAGAAGCATACCCATAGCACCTCCGGTCCAATAAGCTACACGCCAATTAAATTTTTCGGCGATCAGAAATCCGAAAACAGCGCCAAGAATACCAATACCCGAAACAATGCTTGCACCCAAACCACGCTTTTCCTTCGACATTACCTCCGCAACCAGCGTAATGCCAATTCCAAGTTCGCCCGACAAACCAAAACCGGCAATAAACCTGAGCCAGGCATATTGCTGGGTGGTTTGAACAAAACCATTGGCTATATTGGCCAAAGAATAAAGCAATATTGTGAGGAATAAGGTCGAAAGGCGTCCCCGTTTATCACCCAGTACACCCCATACGATTCCTCCAAGTAGCATGCCTGCCATTTGCATGTTCAGGAGAAAGTTACCGGTACTGAATAATTCCTGAGGGTCTGTTATGCCAAGATCGATGAGGCTTGAATTTTTACAATGCCAAAGAGGATGAGGTCGTAGATGTCTACAAAATACCCCAGAGCAGCCACAATAACTACAATATTAAACAACCCCTTAGGAGCGGATAATTTCGTCATACGTTTAAGTCAGATAAGTTGATTCCTGTAAACATTCAAAAAACAATAATGTCTCACTTTACAGAGAAATATTTTCAAGGTGTAATCAGATAAGCTTTTTATTATTTATTAATAATTGCCTTATCATCTTCTAACCTTTAAGTCCCTGCAGTGTCTGTTTTACATTTTGTTGTTCAACAAGCAGAAGCCTAAGTAGTCTTCTTCGTGTGCGGCGGATTATAAGGAGTGATTCGAAATATGCAATAATCTTTCGCAGGATATCATAATAAAGGATAACAAACAAAACAGCGCTAAATAGCCAGATGAACAGGAGATTAAAGTACAGGGTTCCAATATGCAGACCGAACACTTTTTTAACTGGGGCGTAGAAGTGAGCTCTTCCATTGTTAAATTCGGGAGTTCGGTATACAGCATCTCTTACTCTTACTATTCATTATTTTGGATGACAAATTCACTCAATTCTTTTTCGTTTGCAATTACAAATGCTAGTTGCTTGTTATAATATTTCTGTTTGAAATCCATGAATTTTTCATTTCCACCTAATTTTTGAGAAAGTTCCTGATATTTTTTATCTTTTTCGGCGATCGCAGAATTGTAAATATTAATAAAACTTTTCTTTTCGGAGGTAGAAAGAAAAGTTTTCTAATCGTGCCAGTACGCTGTCATTATATTGTTTTACAGTTAATTCTCTTTCAAGTTGATCGGTTCTCCAGCCTAATTCATTTCCTATTTCGGATACTTCTTTCCTGATTATCTCCAGCTTTCCCCAAAGCTTGGTTGTATCGGATTTGTTAATCAGATTCTGACTTTGATAGGCAAGGCTTTTAATTTCGGGTATTGAATACGATCTGTAATATATGGCCGATTTTAATTTTTTCTCCGATGAATAAAATGCTTTTTCAAATTTGTTGTCCTTGAACTGTGTTACCATTATGGCTTCGTAAGCCCACCGAGAGGTCATTATTTCCCCAATAAGCGGAACGTGTTTAAAAGAAGTGATCTTATTGTGCATCTTATCAAAATCTACAACCACCCCGCTAAACAAAAGCTCCGGCACGAGTATGATAGGAACCAGTATATATATGGTTACAACTGAATTTAATCCCGAAGAAATTATTAAACCTACCAGGTTTGCCCAGCACGATGCTGTAAATAATATGGCCCAATAAGGAAGAATCATGCCGCGAATTTCGAGCATGCTGTTGGCAATCAGAATAAAAACCAAGGATTGTAATGCCGAAAGACTGAACAGAATGATAATTTTTGAAAAAGATAACTGGATCGGCTTAAATTCAGGAATTTTTCACGTTTCAAAATCTTCCGGTCCTTAAATATTTCTTCAGCACTTACTATCAAACCTAAAAATAGAGCCACAATAACTGCCATAAATAAAAAGGCAGGAATATTTGGGTTTTCGCCAAAAATGTACCTTGGTATTCCATCGGTATAAGTGAAATTCTTGGTAAAAAAAGCCAGGATAAAGGCTAGTAATGGAGCTTCCAGAGCATTGATAAACAGGTATTGTTTATTGTGGAATTTAGCCATTACATCCCTGCTTAAAAATATCTTAAACTGTTCGAAATGATTGGGGATTCCAAAGTTGGTTTTAGGAATAACATCTTCGTGCTCGCGTTGGGTTTGTTGAACCCTTACATCGATTTCCCTCAGATATCGTTGATACCATTCTTCGGGTGTTGTTTTTCTTTTACGGGTAAGCCGACCGTTAACGTCTACCACCCGGGCTTCAACAATGCGCAGAATCTGCTCGGCGTTAATGTTACCGCAGCTCAGACATTCACTTTCTTCGGCATCGGCATAATGCGATGCTCTTTTGAAATAGGTAATTGCCGAAACCGGATTGCCATAATAAATTACAAGTCCACCCTGATCCATGACTAATAGCTTATCCAGCATTTTAAAGACATCGGATGATGGCTGGTGTATATTGGTAATTACAAGTTTACCTTTTAAGGCCTGTCGTTTTAAAAGAATAATAACTTTTTCGGAATCGGCAGAAGAAAGCCCGGATGTAGGTTCGTCAACAAACAGGATGGAGGGTTCGCGTATTAACTCAAGGGCTATGTTGAGTCGCTTTCGCTGACCACCGCTAAGTATTGTTGTAAAAGCATCTCCAACGTTTAAATCGCGGGCCTCCAGAAGGTCGAAATCAACCAGGGCCAATTCTACAATTTGCTTTATACGTTCCTCGGTGTAATTGTTAAAGCAAAGTTTGGCATTGTAATAAAGGTTTTGAAAAACTGTTAGTTCTTTAATGA
>JAAUTT010000750.1 GCA_012031335.1 Bacteroidales bacterium
CTGTAAGGCAGAGGATATCATTCCTAAAAAAATAAAATAGAAGTACAAAATAGTGGGTACTTGCATGGGATAAGAAAACATAGCGCTAACAAATATCAACACTAAACTTGAAGCAACAGTAAAAATTAAAACATCTTTCTTTTTGCTTTTTAGCAACGCAACGATTGTTGCAAATAAAAGAAACCAGAAAAGAATAAAACCTATTAAGCCTGTTTCGACAAATGATTGAAGGTAATCATTAAACGCAAAAGGCACAAAACCAGCGTTATAGAATTCTTGCATTTTATACAAACCTAATTTAAAATAATTTGATTGATAATCTGCAAAGGCATTAAAAAAGTTATCGTACCCTACCCCAAAGAACAAGTTATCAGATATAATTTTTCCACATATCTTCCAAATAAACAATCTTCCGTTGGCTGAGTCACTTTTTACAAAGTATAAATAACCTACAATTACAGAAAGTAAAGCAACTATTAATGCTGCAATGATAACAATTACATACCATGGGCTTTTGCGTATATAAAGCCGTGTTTTTTTGAGCAATTTTTACCTTACTGCTAAGTATCAAAAAAACTCCAACAGTCGAACTTATTATTGCCGTTCTGGACACTAAAAATACAGAAAAAAATATGATAGAAATAAATACAAACATAGACATTAGCTTCTTGGCAACCGAGACCTTACAAAACAACAGTGTTAAGCAAATTGGTAAAAAACAGGTTAAAAATATTGTATATATCCCTGGATTGTTAAAGGAGCCTGCCACTTTGTAAAAGGAAAAATATTTTGTACCACACCAAATAATTGAAGAAAACCAATAACAATTTGGGTTAATGGCACAAAAAGTAAATAGAAAAACACACTGCTTGGCACCTTGTTTAAAGCAACTTTTTGTGAGGCAAACTTTATTAGGAAGTAGATAAAAACAAAGTATGGAAAATAAAGAATTTTGTAATTAACATGCAACCCGAGCCAATTGTTATAATATGAAATAACTATATAAATGGTTAAGAAGAGTAATACAATATCTATTAAATTTAGTCCTAAAACAAAATTTCTATTGATTAATAATAGGTAAAACACAAAAAAAACTATTGGCAAGCTTGTGATGAAAAATATAAATTCTTCTCTAACAATGCTAAATATGTGCACATTATGTGCATTGATAAACCACCCAATACATGAAAATATCAAAAGAAACAAAAACAACTTTTGAATTTTACCCAACATTAAACCTTTTGAAAATACCATATCAGGTTAATTTTTAAAAAAGCCCCAAAACACAATGCACGAATCTACCAAGAACTATTAGAGATTCTGATAGACAAGTACCCCCAATAGTTATCTGGATTCTGTATGGAAGAAGATAAATATGCCTCTGCAACTAATTGATATGTGCCAGCGTACCCATTATTATATGGAATTGTAACACCATAATTAGAATAAGAGATTTTAGAATTAGAACTACCATCTAAATAAATATCATTAGGAGGAGTTATAGACACAGCATGGTCAAGTGATTTGATTTGCCATCGACAAAATCCTATAGCACCATGAGCCTGTACCTCAACAACGGCAGTATGCCTGCCTGGATTAAAATCATCTATGAAAGTCTGCAGGCCATCAGTGAAAATATCCACTTCGTTCCTAACAAAATAAACATTAGTATAGGCAAAGGTAGCCATACTAATTAAAGTTCCGACTGTAATAATTAACAACTTTTTCATATTAATAATTTTTATTTTTAATTTAATAACTTAAAATATATTATGTGTCTTGGGGCTATTTCTTTTACAATGAATTAAATGCTTTATTAGTATTTTCCATTTTATTGGTCTGATTTTTTTGTTTCATATACTTTCATGGTCATATTTAAATTTCAATGAGTCTATTACATGTTCTAATTTTTGAGATTTTAATGAAGTTTTTATTTCTTCTTCAACTAAATAAAACGGTACGTTTCCTTGATCGGAATTGCTGCTGTATTTGTATACCAAAAAAACTTTATCATTAAATAAAATGGGCTGCGACGCTTGTCTGACTTTTGTAGTATAAAGAACTTTTTTAAAATAATCCGGTAACTTGTTGTCAAAGAACGAAAAATCCTTGATGTATTCCACGTTTACAATATCAACATTTCTTTCTTTAAGGTTTAAAATACTTCTAACTGATTTTGATTTTATACCGGTAATCAAAGAATCAACATTGTGTTGTCTATCGCTTAGTTCAAACATAAAATAGCTTACCAACAAATTTGGTTTGTTTTTATAGCATTTATTATAGTGATCTAATGTTTCTTCCATAAGTGCGGTATCTAAATACAATTCATGATTTACATAATAGTCATAAAGAAGAATATTTCTATAATTGCTTTTGTCCAATAAATATTCATTGCTTGTAAGAATACCTGTTCTTTCGGCCCTTTTTAATAAATAATTGAAATACACATACTCCTTTATTTTCTGAGTAAGCGTATTTTTTATTACTTATCTCTTTTTCGGTTGGGTTGGTTACATACTGATTGAATAAATCCGAAATTTTTATCTGGCAAACTTTATTGTCATAGTTAGTATAGGTGGCTAAAATATTATTTGAAAGATTTTTTAAGATGTTAACAGCAACTTGAGGCTGCGCTGTTATTTTTTTATTAAAAACAGAATCCAATAAATCGTTGTTTATACGTAATTTAGAATGGTCTTGCACCTCTTGTTTTTTATTGTTAATTATTTCAATTGTTTTATAGTACTTGATTTCTTCAAATAGTCCCCATTTTATTTTCTCGTATGGGGGTAAATGAGCAGTGTCTTTTTTCAACAAGCGCAAGATGGCCAGCCCACCTGTTGTATTTTTCAATATTTTGGAGGATTTATTTATGCCCAACCTGTCTATATGTCTTGTGTTTTTTGAGCCATACTTTAAAAATGGATAGTATTCATGAACGGTATCAATCTTAATGTTGCTGTTGCTGTTTGCTAGAGCACGAATTTTTTCGTATTCCATTGATATGCCATAAGAGGTAAGCAAGTCTATTGATGGAAAACTAATTCTTTCAAACTTGCACACAGTTTTGTTTTTTTCTATAAATCTTTAATAGTTGTTTTTGCAACAGAAACAATTTAGGATCCTCTTCTTTGTTCCATAAAATACCCTCCTATTTTTGTAATCATGTTCTGGCTCATTGCTTCAATTTGATATAGAATCACTGGTAGGGTATCAAAGCCCTTTTCAAGTGCATCGGCTGCTATATAGGCTCTTTTGGTGAAATAGTCATCCCACTTTTCAATACTGTCTTTGCTCGGAATACTATTATAAGCTATATTGTAATCATCAATATACGCTTTCATGTTCTTTTCGTATTCGTACCTTGAAATAACTAACTTACCCAATTTTAAATGAACTGATGTATCAATGATCTTTTGTGGGTATTCGTTCGTGTTTTTGCAATAACAAAACACAATTGCAATAAAAGCTAATTTTGTTAAATTTCGGCGCATAAGTTTTTTATAATTATTCGCAACCCATAACCTTTTACCAACAAAGAACTTAAATAGCATCATTAAATTGATA
>JAAUTT010000751.1 GCA_012031335.1 Bacteroidales bacterium
GGGATACTATTTGTCTCCCAAAGGTTCAACTTTGGTTTGGTGAAATTGAGATTGGCGATTATGCCTATATAATTGGTGGTGATAAGATTCAATTGTGGAAAGCAAAAGAATGGGGCAAAAGAAATGAAGAAGAATGTCTTTGGTTTGAAATAATTAACAAAAACCTAAATCTCAACTTAAATAAATTTACAGCATTAGATTTTCTTTAAACTAACACCTGCACTTATTGTATTGACATCTCGTTCTGCAAGAAATCGAGCATTCTTCAAATTAGAAACGATTCGAGATTTAACAATTGAGTATATTTCTAATCCTGAATTATATAAAAACAATGATATTTACCGCAAGATTGTTGTACATGAATCAAATCAGCAATTGATGAGTCATCAATTAATATACAATTATACTATGAAAATGGAGATTTAAAATTATTCGAAAGTGACTTTTTTGATAAAAGTGTAATAGAAAGTTTTAGAGACAATTTAAAGTTTGGTGGTAAAGGAGCAATTAGAAAAGATAATGTTATTAAACTTTTAAAAAGTAAAGCATTGAAGCCTTCTGCTGTTTTTACAAATAGCGAGATTTCAATGCGTAGCCTATATGATACTCTTTTTGTGGATATACCGAGAAAGAAAAATATTATGTTGTAGGTGCTTACTGGGATGGTAGCAATCCTCCTGACCAAACTAAAAGGTTTTTAGATGATAGTATTTGGGAAAACGGATATGAAGACAAGTTTTTAAGTGACGTAAAAAATGTTCCTGTTGGCAGCCATATTGCAATTAAAGCTGTTTTTACAAGGGAAAAGACAAAATCTGTTATGTCAATTAAAGCAAGAGGCATTGTAATTGAAAATCATAATGATGGTCGTTTGCTTGATGTTGAATGGGAAGATGATTTTACACCCTTTGAAGTTGATTTTTCTGGTGGTTATTGGGATACTATCAAAGAAGTAAAAAAAACTGAACACATTAATGCGATTTGGAACGATTCTACGGAGAATCCCGCAATAATTGATAAAGATAATTGTATGAAATTTCCTTTAAATCAAATCTTATATGGTCCTCCTGGAACTGGTAAGACCTATAACACAGTTCTTAAATCGGCGCAAATCATTGAACCCGAAAAGGAAATTAATGATTTTGATGAAGCTCTAAAGATTTTTAATTCAAATCTTGGTGATAGAATCGAATTTATAACATTTCACCAAAATTATAGTTATGAAGACTTTATACAAGGTTTAAGACCAGATGTTGAAAATGAAGGGAGTTTAAGCTTTGAAAGAAAAGATGGCGTTTTTAAAAGAATTTCTGATATTGCCCATCAAAATTTATTGGATTCATATAGAGAGAATGATGTTAAAAAAGATTTTGATTTAGTGTTTTCAGAGTTTATTTCACCTATAAATGATGGTGAATCGCACGAAATTGAAGTCCCGATGAAAAAAGGTTTCATTTTTTGTTACAGGCATAACAGGAAAGTCAATTGAATTTAGAAAGAACGATGGTGATTCTATACATACACTTAGTATAGATACTTTGCGTAAAATGTATATTAAAGGTACAAATGATATAATATTAGGCGGTCTTCAGCCATATTACAACCCAATATTGGATTTATTATTAAAAATGGGCAGGAGCAAAGGCACAAATGTAAAAAGGCAGAATTATGTTTTAGTTATTGATGAGATTAATAGAGCTAATATTTCACGTGTTTTTGGAGAACTTATCACATTAATCGAACCAGATAAACGTTCGCATGGCAAAATACCTTTGTCTTGTAAATTGCCCTCAGGTGAGCAGTTTATTGTTCCATCAAATTTATATTTAATAGGCACAATGAATACTGCTGACAAATCTATTGCATTATTGGATATTGCTTTAAGAAGGCGTTTCGAATTTATTCCAATGTATCCTAATTATGAGTTAGAATTTGAAGAGAAGGAAATATTAAAACTGATTAATGAAAGAATCATTGAATTAAAAGGTTATGACTTTCAGATTGGACATGCCTATTTCATGGAAGATGATTTTGATTTAGTTGAATGTGTTAATAAAAAAGTTATACCTCTTTTACTTGAATATTTCTTAAATGACGAGAAAGAAGTTAAGGGGATTCTTTCTCATGCTGGTTTAATAATAGAAGAGAATGGTTGGCCACTTAAAATAATTGGAAAGTAAAATCATGGTCAATCTTTTTGAATATCAAAATAAAGAAACCTTCAAAGGAGACTTTGCTGGTTTAGAAAATTTCTTGGATGAAATCTGGAATAAACGAGAACGCTCAAGTTATTATGAATTAGAAGATATTGAAAAAATTGAAGTTCAACGATTCATTCAATTCATACACAAAACGAAAGAATTAAAGTCTAATAAATATGTTGGAGTCATTCATTTTGAGGGTCAGAAAATTAATTTACTTCCAAAGATTTTTTTTGATTCAGAAAGGAATTATAACAAAAAAGAGATTAGTGCAATAAATCAGCATATTCTTTGGTATTTGAGTTATTGTCGGAAATTAAAGTTTCCGAATTATAAATCACGTTGGGTAGTTTAAAAAAATGATTTTTTTTGAAATTCTAATTTACTTATTTTCAAAATACACACGTGAATTATTATCTAAAACAATATTTCAGCAATATGTAGAAGTTGATAGAGAAGTTCATAATATTAAAGGTAGATTAAATAATCAGGCTTATATTAATGAGAATTTATCAAAAGGGAGATGGCATAAAGTGAATTGCACTTTTGATTCATTTGAATTAGATAATAAATTTAACAGAATTATTAAATATGTAAGCCAATTACTTTATACTGTTTCTTCAAATGTTGAAAATAGAAAATATCTAAGGGAAATCCTTTTTATACTTGATGATGTGAGTGACAAGAGAGCATCCGTTCACGATTGTGCAAGTATTTCTTTTAATCCTATGTTTAGTGATTTTGAGACTGTGAGAGATTATTGTACTCTATTTTTAAATAATAGCATTTCAATTGACTATAAAAATGACTTGAAACTATTTGCATTTTTACTACCAATGGAATATCTCTTTGAGGATTTTATTTTTGGTTTTATAAAATATTTGGTTTTCATTATAATCAATTAATAGGTCGTTGTCATTTTTGGTTAACTTTTATAGGAGTTAATTTAACTTTTTTTCCAATGCATTTTTTAGGATTAGGAGGTATGCCACGACGTATTCCTGATTATCCTGATGCGTTTGCTTTTTTGAATTATATTGAAACAATAGGTGCGGTTATTTCAATTTTTTCTGCAGTATTTTTCTTTTTAATTGTTATAGCAAGTTTAGATAAATTTCGCTTTTTTGAAAACTTTGAAAAAGCTGGTTATACTTTAATATTAAATTATTTAACTTTTATATTAAATTAACTGTACGCTTTGCATCTCCGTACGGTTTCCACAAACAATTGTTTGGATGATCAAAATTTTGATTTACATAATTGCAGGGTTTGAGTAAATAAAATTTACAACTGTTAATAATCGCAATTACATTAAGCTGCAAATTACAAATCCGGTTTATTTCGTAAAAGAATTCTAAGTACAAAAGT
>JAAUTT010000752.1 GCA_012031335.1 Bacteroidales bacterium
GTTTTAAGGCTGGATAAGAGTTTTTCGCGGCCACGTTTAATACGGAGTTTTACACCCGAAAGGCTTCCTCCCTGTATTTTCCGGATTTCTTCCAGAGAAAGTCCCGAAATGTGAAAAAGAATGATGGCTTCGGCCATTCGTTGCGGTAATTGCAATATTTTGGTGTAAACTATTCCAAAGTCGGTTAAATATTCCTGGTTTTGTGATACATCCAATATCTTTCTGATTTCTTCCTCATTAAATTCAGCTTTGAATTTTAAGCGCCTCAGTTTCATTTTATGTACATTGCCAGCAATACTGAAAATGTAGTATTTAAAAGCATTTTTATCTTTTATTTTATCAAATGTTTCCAACGAAATCAAAACGGATTCCTGGATCAAATCTTCGGCATCGGGAACATTACCCGAAATTGCCCTGCAATATCTGGTGAATTGCTCATGAACTGGAGTGTAAAGGCTTAAAAATTCTTTTCTTCTGGTGTCTCCACAAAATACCCTTTTTACATAGGTTGCTGAAGATGCCAAAAAAGTTACATCTCCTCAAAACATTTTGGAAATAAGAGATCACTTAACCACTTTCAGTTCCACGCGGCGGTTTAGTGCACGACCTTCTTCCGTTGAATTGGACGATACAGGTATGGCTTCTCCAAAAAAGCGTACCGCTAGTTTTTCTTTAGGCACACCGTTTTTGACAAGATAATTCATTACCGAAGTGGCTCTGGCTTTTGAAAGATTTTGGTTATATGTTGCGTTACCAACTGAGTCGGTATGACCGTGTATTTCAAAATAGAGGTTTTTGTGTGTCGAAATGATCTCCAACAGACGCTTAAGATCGGATTCAGAATCGGGGAGAAGATTGGATTTATCGAACTCAAAGAAGATACAATTGAGCCGGATAATAGCTCCCGGTTTTATTTCGGTGAGATAAATATCCCTGTGGATCGTATCATCAGGTACATGTTTACTGAGATCGATGTTTAAACTTGTGGCAATGAAATTTTCTTTTTCGGCCATAAAACCGTAGTTGCGATCGGCAAAAAGTTTGAATCTGAAAATCCCATCCAAACCTGTTGATAGTTCATTCATTTTCCGACCCGTTGCCAGATCTACACAGGCAACCCTGGTTTGTACCGGCAAGCTGTCATTTGCATTTCGGGTAGTACCTTTCATCCATATCTCTCTCGGAGCAATGCCTTCGCCTCTCAGCAGGATTTTTAGATCATTGTTAATTACATTGGTTTTCAATACGGTAGTGGTTTTTCCTCGTACATCCGGCGAAAACCGAAGCAAGGTATATAGGGTATCGCCCGGACCAAGTTTTACCGGCTTAAAATTTATTATAACGAATTGCTTTTCATCCGGACCCTGGTTCCCAAGTTCTCCGATGGTTATGGTATCTTTGCCCAGGTTAACAAGCACTGCCGCCAGGGTGTCCTTTTTCATACCAACTTTCAGTTTCCCAAAATCCACATACTTTGCTGCGGCATCCAGCGATTTGGTTATTCCTTTGCCAGTAATCAATGTTGTGAAAGTATCAGTAGGGGTATACGTTCGGATTTCAGCCTGATAGGCTATGGGGGCTATAGGCTTAAACCGGAATTCTTCATCGAGAGTGGTTTTGGGATTTAGTTTTTTGGGGTAATCGTTCGATGCAATTCCAAAAATGGCTGCATCTTTCCCTGTGATTTCCATTTTCAGAATGCTGAGAGGGTAGGAGGTTTGGTTTACCGCAAACCCGGTAATATTTAAGTCGGTGCTGATATTTAACTCTTTATCGCCAAAATCTATTCTATCCTTATACCTGGTTTAGGAGAAACAAGTGTGAAAGGATCTGAAATGGCCTCTTTCATATCGGTACTTTTTCCCGGAGACCATATTTCGATACGATTGTCGTCCATCAAAGCTGCAAACTGGTGCTCTGCAGGATTCAGAGCCAAAGATTTAATTTTTCTTGAAAAACCATCTATGGTTCCCAGAAAAGTTCCGGTTTCTGTTTCGTAAATTTCAACTGTGTTATCGAAGTTTACAAGAAAGAGGCGCGTTTCCGGAATATTGAAGTATGCCTTCCGTGCTTGCTGGTGCGGAATATGGAATATTGTTTTGTTTTTTGCCAGATTTATAAGTCTTACGGAATCCCTTTCACCATAAACAAGATATGTTGAAGTGCCAGATAGATCAAGGAATGGTGGATTCGGAGACTGATGCACAACCTGACCTGTAAGGTTATCAATTATCAGCGTATGTTTGTTTTTGTCCTTTCCCATAAAATACTTTCCGTTTCTCAGGAACTGAATGAACTGAACCGCAGGTATACGGTATAATTCCTTTCCCGAAGAAATGTTGAGCGTGGCTATTTCATCGGGGAAACATATGATTGCAAAGGCTTCTCCGGGACTAACAATTATTTGAGCGATATTTTGCTTAAACTCCAGATGATGAATTAGTTTAGCTGAGTCAGTCAGGAAAATCCGTACCGAATTTTTGGAGTCGAGTGTTATCGTGTAATTACCATTGGAAGTAAATGCCGACCAACGGATTTCGGGCTGATTAAATAGAAATGCTTTATAAGATCCGAGTATTGACCATACCCTTGCATTTTTTGCAGGATCGACTGAGATATTACCGGGAATCAAAATTTCTTTTCCATCAGGGATTATGAGGGAAGTGAAAACCTTTTTTCGAAAATATTTGATACCCTGTTCACCAGCTTATCCGTTTCGAGATTCCACACATAAGTTTCTTCCTTCAGGAAAAGCATTAACTGGTGGTGTCCGGTCCAATCATTGCCTTTTCCACATCATAGCCTCCAAGGTACGATATGAGCTTTCCCGTTTCGCTGTCCCATGTTTTCACAAAACTGTTTTCGTCGGTTGTAACCAGTTTTTTCCCATCGGGACTATAAAATAAACTGGTAATAGGTGTTTTTTCGATTTGTGTTACAGCCGAAATTTCCATGTTTTCTTCGGCCGATTTAATGGGTGTAAGCTTAACCTGAACCTGTGAACTTGTATCACGAGGCAGGTTCCAGTCATATCTCAGGTTTTGTGAAGTTGTTACAGGTTTCCAGCCATCCTTTTTATGAAGTTTGTAAGATATAGCCACCGGCTGCGATCGTTTTACCCCTTCCCACAGGATAGCCGTATCTTCTCCCACCGTAAAAACTTCTCCTCCTAAGGGGAAAAACAATTTTATCTGTTCTTCGCCTCCGGCAAGCAGATTTGTTGAAATATCGGGACATTCGGCTATGGATATCTTAAGACCATCGTTATAAATACCTGCATCGGCTGGTGTAAAATTCACCTTTACATTGAGCTTTTCCTCCGGTTTGAGAACTATAGGAAACAAAGAGGTATCGCTCAGGCTAAATGGCTCACCCAAATGTAACTTTGCCGAGCGAAAGGTTACCGGGATATTATGGGGTACGATGGTAATTTGCTGAGTTTGCAACAAACCTGGTTTTGCTTGTCCGAATTTAATAAGAGAAGGGCTTATTTCAACGCTTCCGACCTTATTTGCCGGAACTTCATATTCAAATTCTATACGATGTTTTTTATATTCGAAGGTAA
>JAAUTT010000753.1 GCA_012031335.1 Bacteroidales bacterium
CCTTCTTCAAGTACCCTGTATACTTCGTTACGGAGAAGCTGTTTTTTCTCCCTGCATAGCCTTTTCAAGTAATTTCCGACTGTCTAAAAATACATCTGCATCTAGGTCGTATTCCCTTTTAACACGTTTTGCGTTCAGCGAAATAATTCGTGGCGTTAATAGACGGAGCATCCCTCGAATATCTTGAGGCGCTACGTAATGAAGTGTACCCCGCATTGGCCAGGTCCGAACGATAGTTCTCTCTTTCAAAGCCTGTTCAATGGTTTGTTCAGTTGCATTTTCGGTTCGCAATCCTACTGCCCATAGCGACCCAAGATAATCCTGAGCCTGGATAGCGCCCATATGGGAAACAACTTCGGCGGGAGTTTTAAGTTTTGACTTGGATAAGATTTGACCTGCAAGCCGTAGATCAAGAATTTCCTGTGGTAACATGTAAATTAAATTAAAACATAGGATGATTGTTAGCCGATTTCTCGGGAACTTCCTGTATCACATCCCAGTGTTCCACTATTTTTCCGTTTTCAATCCTGAAAATATCTACAATAGCAACAGTTTTTGATCCTCTCTTGCTTCGTATATGTAAAAAAACAAGATCACCATCAGCGGCAATTCTTTGAATATCTACTTTTTCTTTAGGTGCATCTTTAAACCAAACTTTTACAGCATTGTAGAGTGCATCTTTTCCGTCGGGTAGGGCAGGGTTATGCTGGATATATGTATTGCCTATATATTTGTGGATAGCTTCAGGATTTTTGTCTCCAAATAATTCCTGGTAAAATTGGGCTACCATTGCTTTATTTATTTCAAGTTGCCGGAGTTTTGCTTCGCAATCGGGCTGGGCAAAGAGAGAAAATGGAAAGCCCAAAAGTACTATCAGAAGAACAATTAAATTGTTTTTCATACCTGTTTTATTAAGGGTTAATAAACTATTTAACAAACAGATATGTCAGTTGTTCAGTACTTGAACTATTCGGTTATTTCTAACATATTTCCATCGGGATCGAGGATAACGCTTTCGTAGTACCCATCGCCAGTAATGCGAGGTTCTCCGTAAATGGTAAATCCGTCCTTCCTGAATTTTTCGGTAAATTCATCTACTTTTTCGCGTGAACCAGCAGAAAAAGCCAGATGATGAATACCCAGATTTTCGCTTGGGTTCAATAGTATACGATGCGGCTGGTGCATGATTTCCAACCTGCTGCCACTTTCGAAGGTTATAAAATACGATGAAAATTGTTTGGCAGTGTTGACATATTTTTCGGATGCCTTTCCTCCAAAATAAGCTGAATAAAAGCTTTTCGACTTTTCAAGGTCTTTTACATAAATGGCGATGTGTTCTAGTTTCATGGATAAAGGTGTAAATGACAAAAATACAGCTAAAGTTTATATTTTTCCTTACCTCCTGACTCAAGAATTTTGGAATAATTTTTGATAACGATCAACGCTGTTTAACCCAATCAAAATGAGGTATAATATTCTAGCTGCCATCGTTACGCTATCGCTTATCTTTAATTTTAGCAATGGTCAAACCGATTCCATCACCATTAAGATATCTTGTAAAAATTCACTGAATACTGAAAATTTATTTTTCAATAACAGTTCCTGGTTTTTAGTTAACAAGTCAATCCGATTTGTAAACCAACCTGGTAATTCATTTTCAAAGGATTTTAGGTTGCCATCTGATAGTCCTATGTTATTTGAATTGTATGCTCATGCAGTTGCTAAAGGGTTAGCATTCCCGGGAGACACAGTATATTTATCCTTTAATCTGGATAGGGAACTCACTTCCAAAATAAGTATAACAGGTAAAACCGGGTCGATATGCGGATATTATACAAACGCTTTAAATCAATGCTTTTCCTATAATTATAGTTTTCCGATGCTAAAGCCGATAATTACCTGAAATACTTTTCGGCAATTGAAACAGAATATAATTGTAAAAATAAATACTTCGAAGAATATAAAAATTCGGCTGCTTCAATACCGGCTAATTATCTAGCATATGAAAAAATAAATTTGATTTACGAAAAACATGCTCAAATGGTAAAATTGATTCATGAGATCAATTTCAGAAATACAAAAAACTATACGCCAATCCCGAAATGTTACTATGGTTTCGCGATGTTCCTATAGATAATCCAAAGGCGCTTCAGGTACATTCCTATTATCAGTTTCTCTTTCATTATTTTTTATGGAAAAGCAAGATATTCTGGTATAATGGCGCTAATCGTAAAATTCTGGCAGAATGGTTACCGGCAATTCTTACTGATGTCAGGGATGAGTTAGCCGGAAAAACAAGAGAATGGTTTTTAACAAAAACTTTTGTAAACCTTTATCATACAAATGACTATATGGAAGTTGATGAGGTTTTTCCCCTTGTTCCAATGATATTATAAACAAGGAAAATTTAACGGAAATTCAAACAGCCCGCGAGTTTTCAGTTGAAGTAAAACGACAATATCTGGCTAACGCTGCTGGTGTGGGATCCCGGGCGCCGGACTTCAATCTGAGAAATGAGCAAAATAAATTGGTGTCGCTGAAAGAATTCAGCGGTGATTGGTCACTTTTATGCTTTTATAACAACAAATGTTTGAACAGAACCGATTCCCTGATTTACAATGTGCCTAAAGCTACATCTATGCTTGGTGACTCACTTCGTACTGTATTTATATATACTGAACCTGAACCGGAGAATGATAATCTGGTTTTACCTTATCCAACAGTTAATGTTCACCTTCAGGCAAAGGGATTCTGGGCCGAATCAATAATCAAAAAATATGGGGTGGAAATGTACCCTTATTTTGTTTTAATTGATCCTGAAGGAATTATCCGATATTCAAAGGCGACAGATATCTCAGGGGCTATTATGTTTTTCAATAATAAATAAAATTATTCCGTCATGAATAAGTTTAAGTTTTTAATCGGTTTATGGGTTACCCTATCCATTGGTTGTGACCTCATTGCTCAGGATAGTATAAAAATAAATAATGATAATTTTAATTCCTATCTGGAAATAAGCAAACAGTATTATAAAGAATACCGATATCGGCAAGCATCATCGCTTCTCGAAAAACTTTATCAGTACGATACAACCAATATTCAGGTAACGAATTTGCTTGGAGAACTTTACAATAGTTTTAATAACCGAAATAAAGCTACTTTTTATCTTGGTAAAAGCTTGTCGCGCGATTCTCTTAATCTGTTTGCTCTGATACTTTCCGGAGATTTGTATCTGCGTAATGGAGATCCCGGAACTGCACAAAGCTTCTATTTTCGTGTATTAAATTATGTGGATAGCAGCAATTATTATGTTTATCGGCAACTTGCAAATTCTTATTATGGAATGGGCGAAGACTTTTACGTATTTGCCTTGCATTATTTCACAAAAGCAACTCTTAACAATCCATACGATATATATTCTTTTTCGCGAATGGGAAATATATACAACGTTATGAATCAATTTCTCAATGCTGATTCTGTATGTAATGAAGGATTGAAAGTTGATTCATTAAACTCTAATTTATTGAATATTAAAGGGTATGCGAAATATAATATGAAACTTTA
>JAAUTT010000754.1 GCA_012031335.1 Bacteroidales bacterium
GCTACCGGCGAGGTTACTGAGATTGTAAACCTTGCACTACTGCGCGATATCATATTGAAAGATACAGGAGCTATCAGCCCGAAACTGGCGCCTATGCTTAAGCCTCAGATTAAGAACACTGTGACCCTTGAGGCATTGAAAACCATGATCAATGCCTTTACATTCAATCTGCCTGCAAACAGGTAAAGAAAGGTGAGCAATGGAATATCAATGTACCAGTTAGTTCAGGTGGTATGTCTCTTGAAATCGCTACCAATTATATCCTGGAGTCGATCAAGGATAATGTAGCCGTTGTTAAAGCCGAATCGGGTATAAAAGCGGCAGCAAATGCAGCTCCTCTGGAATATCCGGGAGCAAAAATTACCTACGATGGTATTCAGGGTATAGGAAAATCGAATATGAGTTTTAATACTTCAACCGGTTTGATTATTGAAAATGTTACCAAAACCAATATTACCGGAGATCTTAATGTAAATGCATCCGGCATGTCAATGCAAATTCCCATGAAGATCACGGGGGAAACTTTTGTAAAATCAATAGAATAATTACTAAAATGAGCAAATTAACAATCCTGATATTATTACTTTTTTCAGTAAATGTCCAGGCACAGCAAATCAAGGGCGTGGTGTGCATGGAAAAAAGACAAAGCTCCTGCCCAGTTTGCTTCCGTAGGTCTTTTACCAGTTACCCGATTCAACTGTATTAACAGGTGCCATAACTTTAACGGATGGCGTCTATAGCTTCGATCAGGTAAAGCCGGGAGATTATTTCCTTAAGGTAAACTATCTGGGCTATAAGGTTACCGGAACAAGTGTAACGGTTAAAACAGGTGAAACCGCCATGGTGGATAGTATATTTCTGGCCGAAAATCCTACGAATCTGGCAGAAGTTGTGGTTGTGGGCGAAAAACTGAAAGGAAAGGAAAGTGTAGACCGCACTACCTATTCCATTCCGCCGCTCATCGCAAAATCATCTTCCAATGGTTACGAACTGCTTAAAAGAATTCCACAGGTGAATGTCGACTTCCAGAATAACGTAACACTTAATGGAAGTAGTAATTTTATTATACAGGTGGATGGAAGGCAGCGCGATAAGGAATTTCTTGCAAAGCTTCTCCCTTCTGATATCGAAAGTGTAGAAGTTATCAGCAACCCTTCGGGTAAATATGAAGGTAATATCGATGGTGTAATCAATATCATTCTTAAAAGGAAGCCCGATACGGGGTGAATGGTAATGTTGGGTTTACCATTAAGCCTATCAATAAGATAACTTATACCGGCACGGGTAGTCTCGATTACTCCATGGGAAAGATTACTTTTTACGTAACGGCTTTAACCGGTTCTCAATCTTTGTATATCAATTCAACGGACAGGTTTACGTTTAAAAATCTGGATTCGGTGAGCAGTTCTTATGGTAAAGGCAGGATCAAAGTCGATTTTCCCTCGGTGAATACAGGTTTCGATTATTATATGAACGACAAAAATAACCTGAGTTTAAATATAGCTTACAAGCCTATCCGACAGGATATTGATCTTACCAGTCAGGCCGACCTCCTGAAAAACAATGAAATTGAGCATGTATTAAAAACTGAGACAAATAACTTTACAAAAAGTGATGAAGTAACAGTTTCTCTTTTTCATAAAAAATCGTTTAAGAAACCGGTTCAGGAGCTTACTACTGAGTTAACCTATTATACCTTCCATTCGCATCAGGACAATGATTTTGAAAATACCCGGTTATTGTTCGGTACAAATGAGAAAATCAACACTTATTCCAGGCTTGAAGATGATATTAACGACAGAAATTATTTATCAGCAAAAATTAATTATGTTCAGCCTCTGGGTATGAATACCAAGATCGAAAGCGGTTACCAGCTCTACTACCAGGAAATGGATTACGATTTTGTTATAAACGATTTTAATGCCGGCAATTTATTTGAGTATAAGGAATTGCGAAACTCAGCTTATTCCGGTATTACTTTCAATTTTAAGAAAATCGGATTTCAAACTGTGCTGAGAGTAGAAAACAGCCATATCAACAGCGATTCGGTTTCGGACCCGGATTATATGAGCTTCCTGCCTTCGGCCAACCTTCAGTATAAGTTTTCGAATTCGCACAATATAAAGTTTACTTATAACAGAAGGATCAACAGGCCTGGTATTTACGATATGAATCCGAATGAAAAGATTGGTCAGAATTATGATATATCTGTGGGTAATGCCGATTTGAAACCCGAATATCGCGATCGTCTGCAGTTAACTTATACCTGGAATTTCGGAAGCAATTATTTCTCACCCAATATTTATTACGAGTTCCTGAACGATAAGGTAGCCCGTAAATTTGAAGTAACTACTTCGCCTGTCAACGGAGCTGTAACATCTTTTACCAAACCCTACAATATGCTTAGCGGAAACGAATACGGGGGTGGTTTGAATGCCATGCTCTGGTTTGTGAATATCAATGCCCGTATTTTTAAAGGGTATTTTAAGGAGTATACCGAAAATTCAGTAACCATTCTCCCTGAACGCGATTATTTTCGTGGAGTACTACCAGCTATGCTTATGCACCGCTCGACAAAGCAAAGAAAACAACTGCTTTTGCTTTTCTTTCTTACAATGGCGTAAACGTGAATGCGCAATCCAAAACATACAATATGGCCTTTTATGGATTAGGAGCTCAAAAACAGATTAAGGATCATAATATCGGATTTGTATGGTTACTGCCATTTTCTTCGAATGTTAAGTTAAGCCGCACCGAAACGGAAACAAGCGATTACCATATTCAGAATATTATTGGTTTTGACGTGTCGTGGTATATTCAGGTAATGTACTCCTATAAATTTAATAAAGGAAGAAATGTGAAGAAAATAGGACACAAGGTAGATGTAGAAAGCGACAGCAAAAGTAAAGGAATTGGTATGTAAATTTCCTGGTTTAAAAATAAGAGGTTTGTCTCAAAATCTTGGAATCGACAAAACAGAAAAGTATATTTGTTTAACAAACTTTTAATAAATGGACTATGGGCTTATTTGACAAACTACGCGCTGAGTTTATCGACATCATTGAATGGCTCGACCCATCCAACGATACAATGGTACACCGTTTCGAGCGGTTTCAGAATGAAATTAAATACGGAGCCCAGCTTACCGTTCGAGAAACTCAGAATGCTGTTTTTGTTAACGAAGGAAAGATTGCCGATGTGTATCAGCCGGGAAGATATGAGCTCATCACCCAAATATGCCGATCCTCACAACCATTAAGGGATGGAAATACGGCTTTAACAGTCCTTTCAAAGCAGAGGTATACTTTGTGAACACCAAACAGTTTACCGATTTAAAATGGGGTAGTCCAAACCCTATCATATGCGCGATCCCGAATTCGGACCCATCCGCATCCGTGCGTTTGGTAATTTTGCCATGCGCATTGTGGACCCTGCAAAGTTTATCCTGACTGTTGTAGGAACTTCTGGCGATTTCACAACAGAAACCATCCTGGGTCAACTACGGAATATTGCAATTACCCGATTTCGGATGCGCTTGCCGAATCGAAATTGCGACATCTCGA
>JAAUTT010000755.1 GCA_012031335.1 Bacteroidales bacterium
CCAGGCATACTCGTTTAAAATACATGCATTGGTCGATGGGTGCGGGCTGTTATGGGCTGTCTTCTCAGCAACAGTTTGTTCAAACAAGGTCTTTTTCCCATTTTGAATGTCCCCACTTTTGCAAATAACTCAGGTAATGGTGGTCTTCAATGGGATCGGTTTCCTTCACCGGCAGGCTGTAACCATTATCCCAGGGCCTGTCGCTCAAATCGCAATTGCGAACGGCTTCAATAACCTCGCGCGTTTGCGGCGATTTGGTTTCATTGCAGATATCCCAGATAACCACCGATGGATGATTCCAACTGTCCTTCATCCATCGTTTAGTTTCGGTTATGGTGGTTTTTGTGTCCCACCATGAACGGGTTGTCCACCAGGGAAATTCATACTGAAGCATTAAACCTTCCTCATCGCACATGTCAAGCCACTTTTCGGGTAAAACAGAAATATGGGTTCGAATCATATTCCAGTGGAACTCTTTTGGTATTATACGCAACAAACGGTTAATCCACTCTTCTCTCCAGGGATTGCTGCCACAAAGCGAATCCTCCATTACCCTGAATAATGGCAGGTTAGTGCCACGCAAAAAATAAACGGTATCGTTCAGGAAAGCTCTTCTGGTGGCTATGTCAAACCGGAGTTTCCTCATGCCAAAGCGGGTATTCAGGGTATCGCCCTGAGATGATGCTTCCAGAACATATAAAAAGGGTGATTCGGGCGACCATAGCTTAACATCTGGAATGAAAAGGCTGTCAGAAATTTGTTTGTTTTCATCTTTATTCAGAAAGACGGTCATTGGATTTCCCTTTGAACAATTTTGCCGCTTTTCCATTCCTTTACCGTAAATTGAATGGTATAACTACCCGCAGTGCCCTTATTTTTGATATTTGCCTGAATGACCACACTTGAATTACGAATATCGGGTGCTATTTGCACCGATTCAAAATATGGGTTGTTTACCAGGATAAGTGATACATCGTCCCACAATCCGGGCATCCATTCTTTTTTATCGGGGTCGTTGGGTTCAAAATAATGCGCAGGCAAAACATCTGGGTGTGCTCCCACCCTGATAACAATTTCATTTTCACTGTTCCATTTCACCCATTTGGAAATGTCGTAATTTACCGAAGTAATGCAGCTTAAGTCCTCACCAACTTTATCTCCGTTAATCCAAACGGCTGAGGTATAAAATGCCCGGTTGATTTTTAACAAGGCCAGATCGGTTTTTTGTCCAACACTGACTTTTCTCCGGTAAAAAAAGTAATTGTAATCGGTGTAACTTACTCCATTTCTGATTGAATCACGGGGTTTTTCAGTCGGGATATCAAATGTCCATACGTATTCGACACTATGAAACTGCCCTACTTTATTAAAAGCGGGTACTGCAGTGTTGATAAGCGAAGGGACTTCAATTTTATGACCGTATTTTTTAGGGACAATGTTTGATGTTTTGCTGGCTTCAATGTCCCAGGTACCATTGAGAGATATAATTTTACGTTGGGCTTCAGTATATTGAAATATAAAAGCTGTAGTGAATATCAGAATAAAAGTTTTCATTATAAATCATTTTTGGCAAATAAATATACATTGTTCTTTAGATAAACAATAATTTTTTATGATTTTGAAATTAAATTCAGCGTAATAAAAGTTTAATTGTTCAAGGAATTCCTGCTTTTTTTTAAATTGCGGTCAATTAATAAAACCAGCTCAATTTAATAAATGTCAGGTCAGTATATTTTCATCATTGCATTAGCCACGTTCATTGGTTTAGGATATTTAATAAAAATAAGAAGTTACGATATCTACGAAAAAGAACCTTTCATAAAACTGTTGATTGTTATGCTTTTGGGAGGCTTTATTTCGGTAATTTCATCGTTATTCATGTACCATTCGTTGAAGTTCAACGCAATTTCTTCGGTGCCATTTTCAAAATCGGACTCATTGAAGAATTTTCAAAATTACTTGCACTGATGGTCGTTTACTATTTCATAAAAAAAGAATTTAACGAAATTGTTGATGGAATAATTTACATCACAGCCATAAGTCTGGGTTTTGCTATTCTTGAAAACATATCCTATTCATTGAGTTCTGAAGACCCATTCACTCTTTTATTTCATCGTTCAGTCTTTTCGGTTTTAGGCCATATTTCATTTTCCGGTTATATGGGTATATCGTTCTATATTCATAAAAAAATACGAAAAAATTACCTGGGCATTGGATTATCGGTATTATTAGCAGCTCTAGCTCATGGATTTTACGATGGGGTAATTTTTCACCCTGAGCTGAACTTTTTATTCAATTTCATTTTTATAGCACTGATATTCTTGCAATTCTGGTTTTTGAAAACCGCGTTGGGCTTTTCTGAGTTTTGGGGTTTGCTGATGGCTCGTTGGATGATGTATCCACTTTTGGCTACGGTTGCGGGCAACTCGGCAGCAGTCAGAAAACACCTCAGTCAGCAATAGGACGGACGAAAATACCAAAGGCAAAGATACCAGAAGTAGCGCGTGCAGTTGCGTTGTCTCCGTCCTTATCGCAAAGACAAGATCAGCATCAAGATCAACATCAAGATCAGCGTCAGGAATGGCTGCGTCGTTCCTTTGAAGATGCGGCGATTGGCATGGCAGTTTTGGCAGTAGACGGTCAGTTTCTCCAGGTGAATCGGGCATTGTGCGAGATGTTGGGTTACTCAGAGGCAGAATTACTCTCCCTGACCGTTTGGGCAATTCTCTATCCTGAAGAGCAGCAAGCCAGCCGAACTTGGGCAGAACAGTTTTCTATTACGCCCTCCCCCACCGCACACACCAAAACATCCGTAGCTGAAAAGCGCTGTTTGCATCAACAAGGGCATATGGTTTGGGTGCAGAATGCATGTTTCGCTGCTCCACAATCCAACCGGACAGCCGCTGTACTGCGTTGCTCAGATGCAAGATATCACGATGCAAAAGCGCAGTGAAGATGCCCTGCGAGAGAGTGAAAAGCAACTGCTTCTGCTTGCAGATTCGCTGCCAGTCTTCATTTCCTATTCCGACACCGAGCAGCGTTACCGCTTCGTGAATAAAACCTATGAAACGCAGTTTGGCATGAATCGGGCAGAAATCTATGGCAAAACGCTGCGGGAAGTCGTAGGCGAAACAAACTATAACCTGGTGCATCACTACGTTGAGCGGGCAATCGCCGGAGAATCCGTCAGCTATGAGGTCAGCGTTCCCGACCGACCGCAGGGCGTACAGCATTTCTCAGTGGTGCTGATTCCTGATTTTGACGAAACCCGTCAAGTGAGAGGCTATTACAGCCTGATTATTGACATTAGCTCTCGGAAGCAAGCAGAAGAAGCGCTCTACCATAGCGAAAAGCGTAACAGCGCCATTCTCTCTACCATTCCCGATTTAATGAGTTTGGTGAGCGGTGATGGTGTTTATCTCGATTCGATCAAACGCAACTCACAGATTGATTTAATCTCCAGTTCGGTTGAGGTGGTAGGCAGGCATATCACAGAATTTTTGGCACCAGAAATCGCGGCTAAAAAGCTAGCAATGATTCGACGGGCAATTGCGACCGGAGT
>JAAUTT010000756.1 GCA_012031335.1 Bacteroidales bacterium
CATAGTAATATAAATTTATAGTTTCCTTTAATGATGAATATTAAACTATTACACTTTCCTGATATTAATACAAACGTAGAATCATATGTGAAATATAATTCTGCCCTGAAAAGTACATTTTCAGTTGAAAATTAAAGTTGATTTTTCTCAGGAAAGAATGCTATTAAAGAATGTTTAAAAGCTTATGAAATATTGTAGTTAGAAGTTTTATTATGGAGTTAACTGCCAATCAAGAGCAATTTTATCGATTTTTCGAATCCTAAGCTTTTCGTTATATTCTTTGGAAGCCTTTGTTAAACTTGCATTATACACTGAATCTGCCATTTTATGAGCATTATTCAAATCATCTTTTAACTCATAGGTAACAGCCATGTTATGCAGGGATTTCAGGGACCGGGAGGTACCTGGTTTGAGATCAGCTTCCTTTTTGAGCAGATTGATAGCACTGTCCAGTTGTTGCTCCTGAACTAACAGGTAAGCTTTTTTTAAAGGTTTTATTGTTTCCGTAATAAAAATATTCTGGTTTGATCAATCCAATGAGGGGCAAGATAATGGGCATATTTTTCTCCGGCCAGAACTCCGGTATTCCAGGCTGTATTATCAAAGGAGAAATCTTCGGTTGTATAGGGCCAGGGCGATACTTGAGCAAGTTCAAATACCGTATCTTCCAATAAATAATTACTCAATAATACCATTGAACTTTTATCGTAGATCTTGCATCCGAATTTATGGATTACTCCATATGTATAAACATTGTTAGCCGAATATTTGCCTCTTTGTTCAATAACTGTGTCAGTCAAGGCTATAGAGTCGAGAATTATTATCAGTGTATTCTCCTTAATTCGTGTTTTATATCTTTTTATTTCGGCAAGAAGTTTCTCAGAGTTGATAAAATATAAAGAAGAATCTCTGAAAAGGGGCGATTTCCCGAGATTCTCCTTTAAGGAATGAATAAAATTCATCGAAGTTCTTGCGGTTATTCGGCTAAGCGAATCCATTAATTTTATTGGTTCCGGATCATCACAAAACTCACAGTGTATTTCTACTTTTTCGTAACCTGGCCCTAGCTTAATCTGTGCCGGACGTAAAATTTGAAAATCTATGTTTTTATAAGGTGTACACGAAATTAAAAATCCAAAAGCGCCAAAAAAGAAAACAACTATTGTTGTAAGTTGTAGTTTAGTTGTTCTGCATTTGTTCGTCCAGTCGCGACTGGTCGTAGATACGTTGCTGGAGGATGTTGGCATAATACCTTCCTTTTTTATTGTTATACTTAGTATATGGACTTTCGTGCCCATTCCAAAGCTGATTCCAGATCGCCTTCCAATTCCCGTGCCAAGGCCATATTATAGCATGCATTTCCTGCAATTTTCGGATCCCTTGCATCCACATACTTAATCCATAAATTGGCTGCACCCTGCCAGTCACCTGATTTACCAAATCTGTCAGCTGTTTCAAATCAGCGTTTCCTTTACGGAAATAATATCTTGAAACATTTACCCACATCGGGCTAATCCGAAAAGCATACCGTTCTCCGGCATACCTTCCTGCATCGGCCACTGCCTGATCCATGAATGGTAACCCTGCTTCGGCTTTTTTTCGTGCATCACTGGCATTCGACCAACTTCGTCCGTCGGAATAAATATTCTGATCAATAATTCTCTTTTCAGCAGGATAATAAATTTTCCATCCTGCTTCAATCTGAACGTTCAAAGTTGCTAAAAATTCTGTGAATTTAATCGTTCTGTCTCCATCTTTTCTTTCTGCCTGACGCTCGCCTATTGAAATACTATTGTTGGAATCAAAAGTTTCCAGTGTAATTAAAGCATCGGCCTGATTTTGTTTACATATATCCTCTACTATATACCAATCGAGTGCAGGCGGGAATTCTCTTGTACCGGTACCACGGAGATCCATATCACCAGGAGCCACGGCCTGAAAGCGAGGCGAATGATTCAAACTTGCCATTACACCTCTGATGCATTCTTCAGCACCTCTTCGATCGGCCAAAACACCTTCGCCTGTTACCGCTCCTTCGAGAATATTTTGAACCGTTCGCTTTTAGCAGGTAAACTCCGGTTTACGAAAACAAGCTTGTTTATTTTTGAAGGAATTGTAATTGGAGCAGGTTTAAGCACATTTACTGTAACATAGGTTGTTTTACATGCGGCAAGAGCAAGAAACAAACTGAATAAGAGTAGGCTTTGTTTCATAACGTTTTGATTTGGTTAACTTAAGTTACGTATTTTTTTAGACCTATACGTAAGCTATCAAAATTTGTATAAAAAAGCCGGAAGAAATTCCGGCTCTGTAATATTCATAAGATTTTTTTTAACCTTTCATACCCCCGACAAACCTGGATAGTTTGTCCGGTTACATACGATGACAAGTCCGAACCCAGGAAAATACAGATATTGGCTACATCTTCGGGAGTACCTCCCCTCCTTAAGGCAATTTTTTCGGTCCATGCTTTTTTAACATCATCGGGCAACACACCGGTCATTTCGGTAATAATGAAGCCGGGAGCAATAGCATTAACACGGATGTTACGGGTTCCAACTTCCTGCGCAACAGATTTGGTAAAACCAAGAATACCAGCTTTAGAAGCGGAATAATTGGCCTGATTTGCATTACCATTCACACCAACGATTGAGCTCATGTTAATGATGCTGCCATTTCCCTGTTTCCACATAACAGGCTGAACAGCTTTGGTGAAATTGAATACAGATTTAAGGTTTACATTTATTACAAGATCCCACTGTTCTTCGGTCATTCTTTTCAGCGCACCGTCTTTTGTAATACCGGCATTGTTAATAAGAATATCGATTTGGCCGAAATCGGCTACTATTTTATTAATAACCTCATGAGTATCGTTAAAGTTAGCAGCATTGGAAGCATATCCTTTAGCTTTAACGCCATAAGCAGCAAGTTCTTTTTCAACTTCCTGGGCTTTTTCATCATAAACCAGATCGGTAAAAGCCACATTGGCTCCTTCGCTGGCATATTTAACGGCTATTGCTTTTCCAATACCCCGGGCGGCACCGGTGATAACAGCAGTTTTTCCTTCTAAAAGCTTCATTTCTTTGTTTTTTAGATTTATGTCGGGCAAAATAACTAAAGATTATTTTGAAATCAAAATGAAAATTAGGAGTTTAGATTCATAGGGTATTCTCATCAAAGAAGATGATACTATTTCCAAAAGAAGAATTTGGATTTATTTCATAATCAAAACCTTTTAATGGAACAAGTGCGATGCAAAAAGGCCAACACTTCTCTGGATATTTGAAAAAACACATGAATATTCGGTAAGGAACAGGATTGCCGGATTTTACCGGAATAAAAATTTACATTTCAGGTTAGTGTGAAATGCCGACTCAGATAATATTTTTTAAAATATTGGACTAAAATATGTTTATATTCCTTATTTAAATTAACAATTGGAAATGGAACCATGTAATAATGTAACTCTTATTATTAAGTTCTTCTTTTGGAGTGATTAATTTCAAATACATAAATTAGCATTCATCAAATTTAATAATTGTTTCTCCATCTGTA
>JAAUTT010000757.1 GCA_012031335.1 Bacteroidales bacterium
ACACGTCCTTCGACTTCCATAAAAATAAAAACCTCTCGATGTCTGTAACCATTGAGTTATACATTCTTTGTGAAAATAGTGATTGCAATGTCGTACGTCTACCGCGGTTGATGATGATGATGATGGTTTTGATGCTGATGGTAATACTTGCTTGGCCGCATTCCGGTAGATTTCATCTCCATTTTGATATTTAGTAGTTTTTAAATTTCCTTCAATCCAATTAGTTGATGTAAAGTAGACATTGCCATCTATATCTGTAACTGTTCCTGCATATGTTTTAAATGCCAGATATTCTTTTCCATATCCCGTCCCGGAAATATTAGTAGCATAAGCTCTTATAAAATAAGTACTGTTGGCCATTAAACCTGAGAGATTACTAGAAAATGTTTTACTCGCGATATCCTCAACCGTCTTATTATCTGCTATTGTGGGATACTCTGAAGTGGACCAGCAAATACCTTGGGCTGTTATTGGAGCTCCACCATCGTTAATTATACTTCCTCCACTTGTGGCAGTGGTTATTGTAATATTCCTTACTTTTATTGTTGTCAGTTCTGGGATGGTAAGAGGGTGCGTTGAAAATGATATGGTATCACCATATCCAGTACCTTCAATGTTAGTTGCATATGCTCTTACAAAATAAGTTGTATTTGCCGTTAATCCTTCCATTGAACTCATGAAAGAACCTAATCCAGAGCTATCAATGGTTTTATTATCTACGATTGTAGGATATTCTGTATTACTCCAGCAAACTCCACGCGCGATCACAGCTGAACCACCATTGCTCATTACGTCCCCCCCACATGTAGCAGTGTTAGTTCCAATATTTGTAACAACGAATGTCTTTATTGTTGGAACCTGTTCTAGGTCTTTTTTACAACCACTTGGAAGCATTAAAATTAGTTCCATAACCATTAAAAGGATGTAACAAATATTTTTATTTGTTTTCATATCTATATATTATAAATATGTGTTAAAATGCTTCGTTAAATTTAAATAAAAAAGCAATGCTCTTTGTATTTACCAATTAGAATGAATGATACATGGGTATTTTTTTAATACACCTTATTTGGAGCCGGGGTTCATTTCGAATGCAAAACCTTCTATAATTTCATACGGTTCTTTTCTACCCAAATTATGTAATTGGAATACGTTAAATGTTCATATTAAAGCCTATGGGTACCCATACTTAAGTTAGTCTTTAGTTTAATTTTAAGGATAAAATTATCTTCTTTATAGTTCCAAAGCTTGATGAAACATTTTTTCATAGTTTGAATATTTTAAGGATGATCCATTTCTGATATCCTTTATGAAGATAATATTAAAACTTCGGAAAATGAATCCTGGCAATATTAGAAACCTATTGACCTTATTAAAGATACCGATAATCCAAAGTTGTTTCCATAAAATTTTCCATAATCTGCCCCAATAGAAATGCTCAAAACAAAATTCCATGGGAGTGAGTTCGTTATTTCGGTATTTAAACAAACCGAATGCTGCGTTTGTTCAGGAGAAATGGTATAGAAGTTGGTGCCATAGTTGATTGAATAGGTATATAAAAATTTGTATTTGTTACCAATAATTACTCCTTCAATACCTAAATGGTGCGCCAATATTTTGTTATTACGAATATAGTCTCTGTTGCTACCGTGTTTTAATGACGGAGATGTAATCAAGGATTTCCCAATGTCATATTTTGAAATGACCACCCTTTTATGTATATGCCATTATTGAAATAATCATCATTGCCACCTAATTCATGGCGTGTACCATCAGGCTTGATACTATCAATCTCATTTACCCTTCCACTCTGGTCCGTCGAATTGAAAAATTCATAAACAAAACCTGAAATGATTTTATCTTTTTCCTTGCTCCTGATTGAAATTCCAAATAACCCGTCTTTTATATTCCTGTATGTCTTTACCAGAGCCGTCCTCTAAATATGTTTTGCCAGTATAGGGAGACTTTCGATTTTCTAAAATCGATTTCAGCGCCAAAATTCCGGCTACCAATATGATTTCCAAGTTTATTAGCCCATTCTACCCAGGGTGTATTCGGATCCACCGAATTTCCTCCTCTTCCAAAAAAAACATTTTTGAAGGCTTCTAAATCATTGGGTAATTTTCCATATGGATCATAGTTAGTTCCTCCCCACTGTGCGAAATGATGCAAGCCATATGATATATGCACGGGTAATTTTCCACCTAATCTTAAATAGAAATATTTATGGTGTAGCCAAACATTTTTATTGTATTCATTATCATCAAACCATCCATGTGCCATTCCGCCTTTAAATTCGAGATATTTGCCGGTAAATGGAACTGGTGTGTAATTCGGTACCTCCAGCTTTAATTTAGGCATTGGACGTGCATTTTTCGACCATATGATGCACCCAGTGGAAAGAGTAGAATCCTGGTTACCGTAAAATTCTTCTTTTGCACCAGCTGTAAAATGGATGAAGTAAAATTTAAGTTCAATATACCATTGATGCATATAAGATCTTCCCAAACCGTCGTAACTTAGTAATGGCTCTAATTTGTAACTGTAACTAACGTTATTACTGTCTTTTAAATTTTTATAAAATGATGGTAATAGATAAATACTGTTATTTTTGGTTGATATCTTACCATATTGATTAGAATAGAACCAAAATGGAGCATGTTTTCCTCCCGAAATTACCGAAGTAGATTCCAGCGATATTGAAGGAAGATAAGTTTGAGCATTTAAATTTAAAGCGTATATAGAGAAAAATAGGATGACAAGCTTTTTCAAGAATTCCTAATTTAGAAGGGTAAGCAATTTTTCAAATTGTTGTTTGGCATTAAACTTTTCAGAAATATGGTAGTAAGCTTTCTCGCCTAGTTTTTTCCTTAATTCAATGTCTTCAACAAGTTTACAAACATATTCTGTTAACTGGTCTACATTACCAAATTCAGCAAGAAATCCATTCTCACCATGAATAACTATTTCAGGTATACTACTTACATTAAATGCTATAACAGGCTTTGCTTTCGCCATTGCTTCAATTAAGATGTTGGCTGAGCCTTCATGCAAAGATGGTAAAACAAAAATATCGAGCTTTTCAAGAAAGGCGTCTATGTTTTCAACAAAATCAAGAAAGGAAATATAATTTGTTACCTGACTTTGTTTTGCATATTCTTCCAGTGATTTTCGCAAAGGTCCTTTGCCAGCGATAAGTATATGGAATTTTAAAGATTTGTTTTTCAGTTCTTTTGCCAGATCTATTAAAAAACGTTGTCCTTTTTGCTCAACAAGTCTTCCTGCATTTCCAATTAAAACTTCACTATCCGGCTTTTGAGTACCTATTTGTTAAGCCATTAATTTTAACTCCGTTATATAGGATATTGATTCTTTCTTCATCTATCAAAAAGGGATTGTTCTCCAAAAATCTTCTTTTTATTTCGCCGGAATTTGCTAATACTCTTGTTATAACCGATTTAAAAAGAATTCTATTGAGAAGAGTATTATGAATTGGAAGAGCGGTTCCTCTTCTGTATATTATATTTTTTATTCCTGCAAGCTTAGCTGCT
>JAAUTT010000758.1 GCA_012031335.1 Bacteroidales bacterium
AGATACCCGTTGGCAAATGGCACGAAATCATTGGGGAAAGTACCATTGCCGATGCCATCCTGGACCGTTTGGTTCATACAGCACATCGAATCGAACTCAATGGAGACTCTTTGCGTAAAAAGAAAAAATTAGTACTTTTAATTTATTATTAACGTTCATTGCATTTTGTCTGCCGATTGCCCTTCGGATTAATGGCCTTCCAGGAGAGGGGTCAATTTCAGGAATGAGGGGTCAGTTTGTTCGGAATAAACAGTTTCAATGTTACCCGTTGGAAAGTCGAGGTTTGCATTATTTATAGCTTGCGTAACCTGCAATATTGAAACTCCATAAGATGTTAATTTCTGCTGGTTTATGTTCACCCTAATTTCGCGTTCTTCGCCCCCCATGAGTTCAATACTACCCACGCCCTCTAATTGCGATATTTGAGGCAAGATGCGGTTTTTTAGTTCGGCCGAAAATTTTGTTGCCGGAAGGTTAGAAGAGGCACTAATACGCAAAACTGGCAAGTCGTTAAACGAAAGTTCGGTTACCGATGGCATTTTAGCATCGGATGGCAATTGGCTTTGGATGTTATTTAGCTTGGCAATAACATCCTGCTTACCACATCGAGCTTGGCATTGGTTGCTAATTCAATTGTAACCATTGATAAGCTTTCGAACGATGATGAATTGATGGCTACTATACCACTTTGGTTCGACAGGCGGTCTTCAATTTTCTTGGTTATTTGGCTTTCCACCTCATTGGGGGCTGCACCAGGGTATAGCGTGGATATGGTTAAAATTTGTGGCGTAAACCTTGGTAATATCTCGTAACCCAATCGTTGGAAAGATAGAATTCCGCCAATGATAAGTGCTAAAAATATTACGATAATAAAGGATGGTCTTTTTATTGACAATTCAGTTATTGACATAATTTTCTTTATTTATATTATTTAACAATTTGAGCCACTTTGGCACCATCGAAAAGATTTATAATGCCACTGGTAATTACTTGGTTGCCTGTAGTTAAGCCCGACAATACTTCAATTTTATCGTTATACACATTGCCAAGGCTTACATTTTTAAGTTTAGCTTTTCCATCTTCAACCACGTAAACTTGCGGTTGTTTTGTTGACCCAACTACGGCATCGCGGTTAATTAACAGTGCATTTTCTACATTAATGCTCAACCTCGCTTTGCCAAACATACCAGCACGTATTGGCTCATTAGTTTCATTTGCAACTTTAATTTTTACTACAAAGTTTTTAGCCTCATCGGCTTTCATGGCAATGTATTCCACAATGCCAGTATAGTTTTTATCCGGGTATGCATCGCATGTCACTGCAAGCTGTTGTTTAAGTTTGAAACGAGCAATTGCATTTTCGGGAACTAAAGTTGATAGTTTAACAAGCGATATGTCGGTAATTGATGCAATGGGCATTGCCGGAGAAATAACTGCACCTTGTTCGAAGTTTTATAGGTTATATAACCGTTCATTGGGGCGTTAATATTCATATACGAAAGTTGCTTTTTAATTATATCTAAGCCATTTTTTGTGCCCTTTAAGGCTAATTCGGCCTTGTCGAATACATTTTGCGATACGGCTTCGCTGCCGGCAAGTTCCTTGTAACGATTGTAATCTCTTAGCGCATCGTTATATTGCGTTTGTGCATCTTCTAACTGAAGCAGCAGTTCGTCATTGTCGATATGTGCTATTGGGCTGCCTTTGGTTATATAATCGCCCAATTCAACATACGATTTTGTAACTTTTCCGCCTCGCTCGGGCATAATTTGTATTTCCTTATTTGCCTCGAACGAACCTTCGTAGGTTAAAGCAGTATTTATTTTTTGGGAAGTAAGTAATTCCATTGATACAAATACAGCCGAAGTAGTGTCGGGCTTATAAATGTTTTTGTCCATTTCTTTTGCATTGCTTATGAGTTTTGCCGATGCAATTGCAGCAATTATAACTACTACTGATACCGATATTATTAATGTTCTCTTTTTCATTATTATTGTTATTTATTGATTAGTAAACCATTTGCTTTTTTTAAGTCGAGTGCGGCAAGCTCGGCACTAATAATTGCATTAATGTAATTTGCCTGTGCAGCTTTTAATGTATTGTCTACTGATATTAAATCGTTTAACGAAGCCAGTCCGCTTTTGTATTCCAATAGTTTTTGGTTGTAAAGATTGTTTGCCTGGGCCAAATTTTGATTTTGAAAGTCAAGCGACTTCATGTTGTTATTGTAATTATCAATGGCATTGAGTTGCTCCATTCGGTAGGTATTCTTTAAATATTCCAACGTATTGTTGCTTTGAACACTCTTAATTTTGTTTTGCGATAGTTGTCTGGTTTTTTTAAGTCCATCGAAAATTGGCACCGATAAAGTAACTTGTACAAGATTAGTAGGATACCACTTATCGTTATAGGTTTGCATGAACTTATAATCGGGATTAAAACCAGAGTAGCCAAACGAGCCTATTAATGTTAAATTTGGAAGAAACCCAGCTGAAATTATTTTGCGTTCGGCTTTAATAAGGTTTCCGGTTTGCTGCAAAGTTTGGTACCCGGTTCTTTTTAAATAGGAGGAGGTATCAGTTTCAACAATTTGTGGATTCAATTTATTTTCAACCGTATAAGGCTCAGTTTTTATATTCTTGTCGGGCGATAAGCCAATAAAAACCTTCAATAACCTATGTAATTGGTTTTGACCCAGCATTTGGTTGTTAAGTACAGTTTCGAGGTTAAATACCGAAAGTTCCAAATTTTTAACATCGCTACTTAATGCCAAACCTTGCTTAAACAAGTTTGTGGTTAATTCGAGGTTCTTTTTTAAATTGCTTATGTTGCTCTTGGTTAAGCCTATTGAAGCTCGTTAATTTGAATATTTAAATAGGTAGCCGACACATCGTATATTACACTTTCAATTTTATCTTTTGTAGATAAATTGCTTAGCTCGCACGAAACTTTATTAAGTTTTAACGATGTAAGAATGGATGGATTAAACACCTGTAATGAGGCATCAATAGAGCCACTTATGTTTTGTGGAACCTGAAACTTAGATGCAGAATAAACATTTGGGGGGCCTCCAAATAATGATGACTCTACTAAAGAGGTTGGAACATCGAGATAGTAAAGATAATTGCCATTTCCTGAAATTTGGGGCAATAGACCCGACCTTGTTTCTTGTAGTTTTTGCGTTCAATAAGCTCGTCGAGCCTTTTGTTAATAACATTTTGGTTGTTCTTTTCGGCTAACGTAATACATTGATTGAGGGTAAGGCTTATGGAATCGTTCGATTGCCCCTGACCGTAGCTTATGTTATAGCCAAAGAAAATTGCTACAACTAAAAATCTAATAGTTTTACATACATCTTTACATTGTTTTTAATTATAATGCAAAGATGAGCTGCTTTAAATTAGGTATCTCAGGACATATTACTCCGAAAGTTGTACAATTAACGCAATTATAATTTTACCGATTTACGGTAATTGTTTGGAGTTATTCCCGCAATGTTTTAAAGAATCGGTTAAAATAGGCATCATCATCGAAACTCAGGCTAAAG
>JAAUTT010000759.1 GCA_012031335.1 Bacteroidales bacterium
CTTCTCCGGCGAAGGCTCAGGTAATTCCTCAGGTTTTTGTTCAGGCAATTTGGGTGCGGTAATTTCTTCTTCACTAATATGCGAAGGCTGATATACGACTCCTCTTGGCAGTGATAGAGGATTTAAAAGAATAAAATTTATAGGCAAGGGTATAAACGGTGAAGGCAAGAATAAAAAATATAGTAATGAAAAAAGATATAAGGAGATACTTTGCATACTTTTTTCTTAATTTATATGCACCGTATTCTTTATTTCGGTTTTCAAATACTATCTCTGTAAAATCCATTGTAACTCGTTAAGTATGCAATTAAAACAAAAATTGTTCCTGCATTCCGATACATTATTAAAAATAACGCGTGAAAGTAATATTTTAAATCTTTCTTTCTAATCTTTTAATATTTTTTAACGTTCCTTCTGTAATTCAACCCCTTATTAATGAATCAATAAAAAATAATAATTACACAATTTTGAACCTTACAATTAGAATTTTAATCTATTTTAGTGTTTTTAATTAAAATTATAATTTAAATGGATAATAAAATAGTAAATAAAGCAGCTGACAATATCAGGATACTTTCGGCAGCAATGGTTGAAAAAGCAAAGAGCGGGCATCCTGGTGGAGCAATGGGTGGAGCCGATTTTATTAATATTCTTTATACCGAATTTTTAAAATACGATCCGACAGACCTGGCTTGGCCCTTTCGTGACCGGTTTTTCCTCGATCCGGGACATATGTCGCCAATGTTATATTCACAGTTAACACTTACAGGAAATTTCACCCTTGAAGAGATAAAAAATTTTCGTCAATGGGGTAGTCCAACTCCAGGCCATCCGGAAGTTGATATTACAAGAGGCATTGAAAAACACTTCAGGTCCACTGGGCCAGGGTCATACAATGGCTATAGGTGCTGCAATTGCAGCTAAATTCCTGGCCGCAAGGTTTGGAAACTGGATTAATCATAAAATCTATACATATATTTCCGACGGAGGCATCCAGGAAGAAATATCCCAGGGTGCTGGTCGCATCGCTGGAACTTTAGGCCTCGACAACTTGGTTATGTTTTTCGACTCAAACGACATTCAGCTGTCAACCGAGACCTGGGAAGTTACCATAGAGGATACTGCCAAAAAATACGAATCATGGGGGTGGGAAGTGTTAACCATCGATGGTAATAATGCTGATGAAATTCGTAATGCTTTAAACAAAGCATCGGAAGTTAAAAACAAACCTTTCCTTATTATTGGAAAAACTATCATGGGTAAAGGTGCACTCGATGAAGGCGGATCGAGTTTTGAGCGTAAAACAGCCACACATGGAATGCCTTTGGGAGAAGCTGGAGCCTCATTTAAGAAATCTATCGCCAACCTTGGAGGAAACCCTGAAGATCCTTTCCAGATTTTCCCTGAGGTAGCAGCATATTACAGTAATGTAAAGAAAAATTTAACACAATACGCAGCATCCAGGAAAGCTGAGATCAATACCTGGGAAAAAGGCAATCCGGAATTAGCTGCTAAACTGAAGAAATTCCTGGCTAATGAGATCCCGGTAATTGATTATGCAGCAATAACTCATAAGGAAAATATAGCTACACGTGCAGCTTCGGCTAATATTTTATCGGTTTACGCCAAACAGGTAGAAAATATGATTGTTGCATCAGCCGACCTTTCAAACAGTGATAAAACAGATGGTTTCTTAAAAAACACAAAAGCATTTCGTAAGGGAGATTTCTCAGGAGCATTTCTTCAGGCAGGGGTTTGTGAATTAACGATGGCTTCAATAGCCAATGGAATTGCTTTGCACGGAGGCGTAATTGTGGCATGTGGAACTTTCTTTGTTTTCTCCGACTATATGAAACCGGCAGTTCGGTTAGCCGCACTGATGCAATTACCTGTTAAATACATCTGGACCCACGATGCTTTCCGTGTTGGCGAAGATGGTCCTACTCATCAGCCAATTGAACAGGAGGCTCAGATCCGTCTTATGGAACAATTAAAAAACCACCATGGTGATAATAGTATGGTAGTATTAAGACCAGCTGATTCGGCAGAAACTTCGGTTGCATGGAAAATGGCTCTTGAGAATACCAAAACACCCACAGCCTTATTATTATCCCGCCAAAACATAAAAGATATCCCTGCACTTCAGGCCTCAACCCGATATCAGGATGCATTAGCTGCAGAAAAGGGGGCATATATAGCCAGAGATTGTGCAGGAAAACCTGACCTCATTCTTATTGCTAACGGATCAGAAGTAGCCACATGTATAGCCGGTGCCGATAAACTAATTGCAGAAAAAGGCTTGAAAGTAAGAATTGTTTCAGCCATTTCAGAAGGGCTTTTCAGCAATCAGTCAGCACAATACCAGGAATCAGTCATACCTGCCGGCATTCCGGTAATGGGATTAACCGCAGGCTTACCGGTAACACTTAAAGGCTTGGTAGGTCCTTTTGGAAAAGTAATTGGCTTAAACCACTTCGGATATTCGGCCCCTTATGGAATTCTCGATGAAAAGTTTGGATTTACAGCCGATAATATATACAAACAATCGCTGGATTATCTCGAAAGCTACAAATAATCAAAGCAAAGCCGGGTAATACCGGCTTTCTTTTTTTTATCTCGTTTTTTTGAGCTAAAAACTTTTTAAGAGAAGCATATTTTTACTATATTGCGGCATTTTCCAGAAGAGAAGGAACCAGTGTTTATGCCGCTTGAAGTGAATACGTCCGCGAAAAAAAATATTATCGATACCGAAGACTTAAATTATACTAGTCCCGATAATAAATACTCATTTAAATTCTCATATCTGGGCAATGGGGTAATCTTTATCTTTTCAAAAGGCTATGCTGATGAAACTGGTGTCAAAATACAATTTAAAGCCGGAGAAGAAGTCCGAAAAAAGATCGAAACAACATAACCCCGAACTTAAACATCATTTGATATGGGATATAACCGAATTAACTGGAGTTTCCATTTTTGCCCGCTATGAACTAATGGTTAAAGCAGTTATTTCAAGTCCTTACGCCAGCTTCAATGTAGTAGGTAGTAACACTATAGCTAAATCATTTATCAGAATAATCAATACCATCAATCCTCAGCTAAAATTCAGATTTTTCAAAACATTTGATGAAGCAATCAGAATTATCTCTAAAAAAATATCAGTAAATGATAATTCAGAATTTAAGATTAAGGAAACTGATTATTATGCAAATTTCATCGATTTATGGCAGAAAAATCCTGAATTCAGAGAGGTAAATAACTACCGGTATAAATTACTTCAGCTTGATCAATGGAAATATGTATCACCCGAAAGCAGTTACAAAGCAAGTTATTGTGTTTTGGAAGGAAATATCATCTTATTCAATTGCGAAGGATTCATTAAAGTTCAACATGTAGAAAATACGTATCGGATGCTCGAAGATATCATGACACGTATTGGTTACGATGAAAATTAAAAAACAAATTCAATTTATAAATTACATAATGCAATGTGCATTTAATCTATACATCAATTTTTTGTTATCGATTTCGTTTTATTAAT
>JAAUTT010000760.1 GCA_012031335.1 Bacteroidales bacterium
CAGCCAAAAAAGCCATATACAAACCGAGGGGAATTCCAGCCAATAACTCAATCAGTGGTTTAAGAAAATTCCTTAATCTGATATCGGCAACTTCGGCGAGGTAAATTGAAACCGCCAGTCCAATGGGTAATGCCAGCAATATTGCACCAAACTTACCCAAAGGGTACCCAGAATCAACGGCAATACTCCAAACTGAGCAGCTGGAGTAGCGGTGGGAATCCATTCTCTTCCGGCAATAAAATTAGATAAGGTGATATTATCCTGATTCAGTAAGGTGCCCGAAAAATTATCCGGGAAATACGTGTCGGGAAAATAAGCAATCATACCTGAATTGGCAGCAACTATGGAGTCTACCTTTATCGGGAGATTTTCATATTCTGCTCCTAATTCTTCCTCGGAAACATAGTTGGTTACATCGCTTAAAGTAAGCAATAAAATGGTGTCGTTTTTACCTCCTAAATCTTTCCAGTTAGTAATCTGTTGATCGAAAATATCCTTTACTTGTCGCGATGTTAGGTTTGTAACCGTGTTCGACTTGTTTATTCCAAGAGAATGATTGGGTTCATAAGGAGAAGAGCTAAATAACCCCAAACCTTCCCTGAATAAAAAGAAAACAATAAGCAGCACTGTAATACTTGTTACAATGCTGCTTGAGAACAAAATACCTTCAATTGTTTTTTCGGTATATTTTTTATAACCCTTCACGATAAAAATTAATTTAGAAATTTATGGTATTGGAAGAAAATGATAAAAATTTTAAGTTCAACTTATTCTATGATTTTGTACTTTGAATTTTTATCATTATTCCAACCTATTTCAAGGGAACAAAACCTTCGTTTAATGCAATTTTTTGTCCCTCTGCGCTAAGAATAAAATCGATGAATGGTTTTACCTGTTTTTCCGCTGCATTGAGATAATAGTAATAAAGCGGACGTGTAACAGGATATGATTTGTTTTTAGCATTCTCAATAGTTGGTGCAACGAAAGTTTTCCCCTTATCATATGAAACTTTTAGGGCTTTTACATTTTTTTTCGATATATGCAACTCCAACATATCCAATAGCTCCTGCGGTTTGACTCACACTCTGCACAATAGCTCCGGTAGCTGGCATTAATAATGCCGAAGCAGCATAGTTCTTTTTATTGAGAACATGTTCTTTAAAAAATTCGTATGTTCCTGAACTGGTTCGCGCGAATAAGCGATAATTTTAAGATCGGCTCCACCCACTTCTTTCCAGTTGGTAATTTTTCCGGTGTAGATGCCTTCCAGTTGTTCACGTGTTAACTGGGAAACTTTATTCGATGGATGTACAATTACAGCCAGCGCATCGTAAGCTACAATTACTTCCTTAAATGCTTTGCCGGCTTCCTGCATTTTTAGTTTTTCGTCCATTTTCATTTTACGCGACGATTGAGCAATATCGGTTGTGCCGCTCATGATAGCCGAAATACCTACACCCGATCCACCCCCGGTAACCGTAATGGAAGAACCAGAATACTTTTTCATATAGTTTTCGGCTTCTTTTTGTGAAAGGGGTAAACAGGTATCACTCCCTTTTATTTTGCAAACAACTTTTTGTGCATAGGCCGCACTTATTAGAGATATAACCAGCGTTATTGCAATAAAAATCTTTTTCATCATAATTTCATTTAAATTTTCGACAATTGTATCTTTTTAAAATTAACTGAGTGTGTTTATAATGTTATCTTATTCTGATATATTAAAATTTGTACTGAACTCTAAGAGTAAAAACATTGTCTTTCCGGTCTTCTGCCCATGTATTAAGGGTGTTTTTACCTATTGCTGCTGAGGCATTGCTAATCTCGTTTGTAACCACATCATAATAAGCTGTGATTTTAACCTGGCTGTTCCACCTGTAAATCCATCCTAATCCTAATGTCGTAAATTTAACATCGGCTGCACCTGTGAGTGATCCGGCCCGGCCAATTTCGTTTCCGCTGACATCGGTATTTGGATCGTACCAATCGTATTTTACTACAAGTTGATGACGGGATTGAAAGATATTCTGAAGAAAATAAACATACCCGCCACTCATTTTACGAATATAGGCATCGTTTGCAGGCTGTGTAACCGGACTTTTTGAACTGGTTGATGTCCGGCTTGCTGACCCTGGATATATTCTCCTCTGAGTGTTGTGATTCCTATCGGGTTATTGGCTAAAATCATCTGCCCGTCAATTCCGAAGTACTTACGATTAACTTTGTTACCTACCTTAGTTGAGTCTTTAACAAAGCCTATTCCTCTGGTATTATCCGATAGGGTAACCTCTCCTGATTGATAAATATATTTTGTATTCTGACGCCAGCCACCATTATAATAGGATAACCCTCCACTTAAACTGATACTCTCGTTCGAAATATTTATAAACAAGGTGAGGTGACCGATAAAATCCTTATAAGAATCAAATTCTGAAGCTGTGGGGCCACTGCCGTTAAATAAACCTCCTTCTAATTTGAAAAATAAAAAACGAGATGTTTTGGGAGGCACTATAGTTATTTTACCACCCAGTTCTCTTTCACCAGGGAAAAGTACCTGATATATTCTTGAACGTTCGGGCGACTCCCTGCTGCTGGATGAATAGGAAATTTCATAACCGAATGGACGGTCGAAGACACCTCCCGTGAATGACAGGGTTTGTATCCAGGGATCGGTAAATGTAGCGTATGCATCTTTTATTCCAACTCCTTTTTCGGTAACATCAACCTGCAAAACATACTGAGAAAATTCATTGCTATAAGCCAGCTTAAACCTGCCACGACGAACAGAAAAACGGTTGTCGATATTAGGTCCGAAATCGCCACCTGCAAAAGATTCGATTCCGGCGGTATCAGCTATCTGGTATTGAGCCTGGATGTATCCTGTAATTTTCAAACGATTAAAAATCATCATATCCGATTGGATTTTTTCAATAGCTTGTAATAAGGTATCTGGTTCAAGGTTTTCGGAGGCCTGTTCTGAAAAATCTGTTTCGATCGAGTCTTCCTGTCCAACTGCGGTGAAATTCCCGCTTAAGATTAAATTAAGTATAAGTATAAATGTTAAGTTGGCTGTTTTATAGCTAGATGCGTGGCTCATTTAATTTTTATTTAAGATTTATAGCGCAAAGAAAACAATAGCTTATAAAGGGAATGTTACCCAAATCTTAATTTTTCTTCATTTTAGTTATATTATATTCAAATAAACATAATAATAAATTAACATAGCGTATCGCGCACAGGTAAATATGGATGGAGCATAAGAGAAACCAACAATAATTATATTGGTACCGATGTGAAATAATTTAATTTTACCACCTGTTAATCTGGTATGACTTTAAAACCTTTTCATAAACTATTATTATCGGTGCTGAGCGGCTTGCTTCTCAGCCTTCCTTGGCTCGAAATATCTTCAGGCCTGATTCTTCTGATTGCTTTGGTACCCTTGTTAATTGTGGAGGAATCAGGATATAAGGCAAAAGACGTCATATCGTGGTATAACAATTAATACTGTTTATGTTTTTTATTTGGAATGCTTGT
>JAAUTT010000761.1 GCA_012031335.1 Bacteroidales bacterium
GATTTGAAGTTCTAAATTTTGATCTCGGGTAGAAACTCTTGCGTAACCTATTCTCATAGTACTAAAATAACGGTAAAAAATGAGATATAAATGTGAGACGATAATATGAGACAAGTATATGTGAACTTTAGGATTATTTTGCCGGATTATTTTGCCGATATTTTGCCAAACCTAATTAAAATAACTTCGATATTCTTGACTTCAGTTTTTAATTGGCGAATTCTTAATTTTTGAAAATCTAGAATATCCAACACCTTCTCTTCTTAAATATCCATAATGTGAAGATTATTCCGGGTCACCAATTACTAAACATTTTCTTGCGGCATCAACTACTTCTTTAGAAATTCGATCCAACTTATTAATTTTCAAAATTCTTTTAATCTGACTGAACAAACGGTCGATTAATCGAAAATTGCCTGCAGTTATTCTTAAAATTGCATTCATGGCTTCAACATCAGGATAATGTTCAGGATTATATACAATTTCAATAGTTTTCCATATTTTCGGAAAAAGAAAACGCATTTCATCTTCCGAAAGGTTTTTAAATTCATGACTAAAACCTAATCTGGAATACAACTGGGGGTATCGAGAAAAGCGCTTTTCAATGCCAGGCATTCCAATAAAAATCAAGCCAAATTGAGTTTGATCATACATGTTACGTATTTCTTCCAACGAATTAATATTTAACCGGTCAGCCTCATCAACGATCACCAATGGACAGTGTTTATCAGAATCTTGTATGATTTTTAAATAATCCTCTTCTCCTTTGCATTTGGTATAAGCGTAGCCAAATCCAGAAAGATTATGATGGATATAACGATTGATTATTTTCGGGGTGTTAACTACAGGAGCAGTAATCATTAATCCTTTACAAAGGTTTATCTTTTTTCTCATTTCATCGGTGATGCCATCTACAATTTTTTCTTGTCCTATTTTTTCATCCCATTTTGTATAATAGGACGCAGCTAGTGATTTACCTACACCTGCTTCTCCATGACAAATTCCTATATACCTGTATTCAACGACACTATCGGCAAATTCTTTGAACCTACTGTATTCTTTTGTGAGCTGAAATTCTACTATTGATTTGCCTGGAATTTCTAAATCAGTCATTCTCATATAGCTTGATTTTGGTTTTTTGGCGGGAAATCAAATCTTCAGTGTTGCTCGAAATATTTTTCTTTTTGGAGTTTTTACTTGGTTTATCCTCAATTGCCACCTTCAATGTCTTAATTTCTTTGTAAAGTCCCCTTTTTATGTCAATTCTTGCCTTTTTGATCTCCTTCACACCTATTGTAAGCCCAGCGAGATCTTGACAGATGGCTTTGCATAAAAAGCGTTCCTGATAGAAAACACGGATCTCTGCCAAATCCCGGGGGTCATATTTTAAAGTAACATTTTCACCAACGAACCCGGCTAATGTGGTAGAGATATACCTGAACCGCATAAACCTAATCCCATCTCTCTGAATCTTTCTTGGCTTTGTAATCGAAAGAAGAAGGTCGTCCAATCTTTCCATGGATTCCGGCAATTGGGGCAAAAAACTATATGACCACCTTTTCAGAGGTGCTTCACCTGTTGAAGCATGAACCTCTTTGTTATAAGCCTCTACTATAAATCCCTCCATAATATTATCTAACTGTTCAATGGTTAGCGTTGGTTTTGAACTTGGCCGCCCATTTACCGAGTACCCAGGAAGATCAACCAATACTTTTTCATTAAGCGTTTGAAAGAACCTTTCGACCTTTCCTCTTCCTTGTGGCTTGCCCACAGTTGAATTGACCATCCTGATTTTGAGGCTGACACATACTTGCTCGATATGCTGGGACATAAAATCTGTGCCATGGTCTGTATAAAGTACTGCAGGGATACCACATACTTCCCAAGCTTGGTTCTTTTTCTTCCAGATGGCTTGCCTCAATGCCAAAGCGGTATTGATTGAAGAAGGTGAAGAAAGCGATAGAAAACACCCTGCAATTGCCCGGCTGTAATCATCGATGATTGTAGTTAGCCACGGCCTTGCCTCAAATCCTTTTTCATCCAGGATAAAAATGTCCAGCTCTGTATGGTCCGCCTGCCAGACCTCGTTAGAGCTCTTACACTCCCTTCTGAACAACAGCTCATACTTTTGTTGGTAAACCTTACTGCCATCAATTGCCAATGTTAGCAATGCCGGGCTTATGCTTTTAACTATTTTATATATTGTATCATATGAAGGTAGTTTGATGTTTCTCTTTTGAGCAATAATTGTCACTTTACGTAAAATGGAGGTTATAGGCATACGCGGCTTTTGCAAAGCAAAACCCCTGGTAATTTCGACAAGGTCCGCTGGTAGGCTTCGATAATTGTTTTTATCAGACCTTTGCTTTCTTTCCAAGGAAGTTAGACCGGAAATTTTAAACTGTGCTATCCAATACCTCAAGGTCCTGGCGGGAACCCTGATATTTTTCAATTTCGATGGCAGAGGATTCCTTTTCAATTAACGGTTTTATTAATTGATACTTTTCAAAAGAAGTTCGTTTTTTCATATTCTTGCATTTGTCGGAAGCGATTTGTTATAATAAAAACGAAGGTTATTATTATAACATTTGTAAATATGAAATAGATAATTAAATTTATAATTATTATTATATATTAATACAAAATATTAGGTATTCATCGAATATTAAAATTATGCCAAGAAATATTGCCTATTTAAGGGTTTCAACCATTGACCAAGACCTTGAAAAAACAAGGCCGACATTCTTCATCTTGCCAATGAAAAGGATCTGGGAAAAATAGAGTTTGTTCAAGAGAAAGTTTCCGGCAAAGTTTCCTGGAGGGAAAGAAAAATTGCATCCGTGTTGGAGGAACTTAATAAAGGTGATTCTATTCTGTTAAGTGAGTTTTCAAGATTGGGCAGAAGTATGTTGGAATGCATGGAAATAATATCCATTGCAGTACAAAAAGGTATTAAGATATATACGGTCAAAGGAAACTGGCAATTAGATAATTCTATCCAAAGTAAAGTTATGGCCATGGTCTTTTCAATGGCGGCAGAAATCGAAAGGGACTTGATCAGTAAAAGAACAAGGGAAGCGCTTCAATCAAAGCGTCAATCCGGTATCAAACTTGGTCGCCCCAAAGGACCAGGTAAAAGCAAACTGGATATTTATAGAATGGAAATTGATGCACTTCTTAATAACGGATCAACCCAGAAATTTATCGCAAAAAGATATAAAGTCACTGAAGCTACTCTTTGCAACTGGATGAAAAAGAACAATGTTAAAGTAAGCAGGTAAGTGTTTTTGGCAAAATAATTATCAAATTTTTAGGACAAATAATTGGCGAGTTCACACGGAAATATTATCAAACGGGGGTTTTATGATATGTAAACTTTGGTTTTCTAAACAAGTTTAAAACTCAATCTTTTAAAACTGACAATTTTGGACATCCCGTGTAATATCTTTTTTCCAGTTAGGGGTCAGCTCACGAAACGGAAGTTATTGTACGTTATGAGCTGATCCGATTTTCAACTGCCTGAATTCACCTTTT
>JAAUTT010000762.1 GCA_012031335.1 Bacteroidales bacterium
AGGGTATACGGAGAAAAGCCTTACAAAGTAGTGGTAGTACACGGTGGCCCGGGAGCTCCGGGTAGTTTGGGCAGCGTTGCCAGGGAACTTTCAAGAAAGCATAGTATTCTGGAACCTTTTCAGAGTGAACGATCCGTTAATGGCCAGGTAGATGAACTTCATAAATATATATGCGAGAATTGTGAACATGGAAAAATAAAGATTATTGGTCATTCCTGGGGTGCCTGGCTGGCATATATGTATGCGGCACTGCATCCTGAGCGGGTCGAAAAACTTATTCTTGTGGCTGCCGGTTCGTTTGACGAGCGATATAACTTTAATTTAACCCAGCTTAGGTTAAGCCGGCTCGACGAGGAATCGAGGAAAGAGGCTCTGGAGATCATTAACTGGATGAATCGGGCAACTACCGACGATACTTCCCGCATGATACGTTTCAGTGAATTAATGGAAAAAGCTGATTTTTATGATTGTGATCATACTGAAGAGGAAGGTGATTTTCAGTATGATATATTCAATCGGTTTGGAAAGAAGCTGATCGTATGCGGCGTTTCGGAGAACTGATGCAGTTCGGAAAGAAGATAAAATGCCCAGTGATTGCTATTCATGGTAATTACGACACCCATCCCGCCCTCGGTGTTGAAGAACCCTTAACCAGAGTTTTAAAGAAAAAATTCAGATTTATCGGTCTGGATCAATGCGGTCACTACCCTTGGAAAGAAAAACATGCCCGTCATAAGTTTTATGAAATTCTGGAAACAGAACTTGCCTGATTTTAATTGTTTTTTTAATAACTGTTAAATATTGATCAGTATTTTCCAATTGATACTGATATTATTGTATTTTGCAGCTAAATATTAGCCAGATTATCATGCAACTGCCCGATGTTCGAAATAATAATGTATCCCAGCTGCTGAACCGTGAGGATATTGTAATGGATACAGCTGCACAGATTATGAAAGATTTTGGACTGTTTGGTATAATCATTACTTTTCGGGTGATACTGCCAATGCTTATAATGAATTGCATCATCAACTCATTAATCAGATCGAAACTTTGCTCGACCGCGATTTCAGCCGTCTATTAGCTGTTCTTTACCAGGTTGATATCTCGGATAAGGAAATTGCAAAAACCGCACAGGAATTACCGGAGTACAGTCATGTTGAAGTAATTGCCCACCAGATTATTGTACGCGATCTTAAAAAAGTGCTTACCCGGCATTATTTTAAAGCCAAGGATCAAATTTAAAAATCAATACGCTATCCCACAATTTTTTGTAACTGGTTAGAATTTAAATCGGTGGGTATTCCATTTTTATGCCAGTGTTTTTGACAACCGCAATAGTCAAGAAAAACACATTGCGATGGAATATTCAGTTTCTGCATTTCGTAGCCACCTTTAAGTAAATTCAGTACACAAGCCACCCCCAATTTAGTCCTGTTGTTTCCTGATTTTTCCAATACTTAAGATATCGGGTAAATTCCGAAGAATGTGGTATAAGAACAACTTCTGTATTCTGAGTTGTATATTCCCAACGTTTGATATTTATGTTGCATTCGGGAGAGCAACCGGTACAAATCAGCTTCGATCCTTTTTTTATAGCCTTACATGTTTCGCCTGCCGGATTACTCATGCAGGTTGGAAACAAAATTACCTTTTTGGGGTTTTGTCGAACTGCTGTTTTAAGGCCCTGTTTAATATCTCTGCCCCAACCATATTCAGGTGATACTCCGATTCGTAACGCCCGCAAAAAATATAGTTTTCCTTGAATTTATGCTGTTGTAACTGCTTTTTCCGAAAGGTTTCTACATTCGAGGTATAATCTCTGAAAGCTATTCCAGCCCTTTCCTCAAAGTGTTTTGCTTCGTTTATGGAATTGTTCAGCAGATCCTGATGTTTTGATGTATCCAGTGTTTTTAAATACATATGCCAATAGTTCAGTCTGATAACTTCCTCGGAAAACTCACCCGTAGCATCCAGCCAATTAAGAAAATGTTTGAACTTTCCTGTTGAATTGACAGGTATATTAAATAAGCTGTTTTTTAAAAGTAAAGATGATAACCAGCCTCTTAGCTTGTCTATCGAGGGTTTCAAATGGCTGGAACGGTTCCGGTTTTTGTATAGAAGCTTAAGTATTTTAATACTTAATTTTCCCGACGACATGGCATTTACCGAATATTTACCCAGCAATAAACCCATTGTGAGGTACTCAAGATAATATTCGTCGAAACTCCGGACTTGACTGGAATTTTGCTTTACAAGAAAAGCCTGGAAATCACCCACTATTTTTTTGGAATAATCGGATCGGCTGTTAAGATATATGGTTGTAAAATCCGATAGTTGGTCATAAAACGAACTACCTTTTACGGCGTTTAAATTATATGTTATTGTTTCCATAATGTGCATTTTCAAAGCGGTATACTATTTTTTGATGCACAAAACTAACCCGGTGGAAAGGAGTATTCAATTTAAAATCGGTGAATACCTGAAATTGACAGGTGAATGTTTTTTTTATTCCGGGTCAAACAGCCACAATTGTCCATAGTTGTCGAGCTTTCCGGGTTTAAAACCGGTAATATCGAAATTTGAAACACCTATGCCAAGTAACCGTACTTTTTTTTCCTTCGGAACCGCTTTGTTGCAGCAGTTGTTTTGCAGTATCCCGGATAACTTCAATATCAGTAACAGGATATAAATATGAATGATTCCGGGTTATTTGCTTAAAATCATTGAATTTCACTTTTAGCGTTATTGTCCGGCCAAAAAGATCGTATTTTTTTAATCTTTCGAAAACATAACCGGCAATTTTGTCCAGTTCAATATTCATTTCATCGAGGGTAGTAAGGTCGTAAGCAAAAGTATCTTCGGCGCTTACCGATTTGGTTTCACGGTTTGGCTCGACCTCCCTGTCATCAATTCCACGAACTATTTTGTAATAAAAAATGACCTGCTTTACCAAAATGCCGGGTGAGTTCCTGCTCACTGAGATGTTTAATATCGGCACCTTTAAACAATCCCATCTTATTCATCTTTTCGGCTGTTACTCTGCCAACTCCATGAAATTTTTCAACTGGTAGCTTTTCCATGAAAGTTTCCACTTTTGATGGACCGATAAAAGTTAATCCATCAGGTTTTTTGATCTCCGAAGCTATTTTTGCAACAAACTTATTTATTGAAACACCCGCAGATGCTGTTAGTTGAAGTTCATCACGGATGGCTTGCTTAATTTCGCGGGCTATTTCCAATGCGGAACCTATTCCTCTTTTATCGGTTGTAACATCAAGATATGCTTCATCGAGCGATAATGGTTCAACCAGATCGGTATACCTGAAAATATACTTCGGATTTGTGCCGAAACGTTTTTATAAACATCGAAACGGGGTTGTAGAAAAATGATTTCGGGACATAGTTGCAGTGCTTTTTTAGAAGGCATTGCCGAACGCACTCCAAACTTCCTGGCTTCATAACTGGCTGTTGCAACCACTCCGCCTTCTGCCCTTCGGGTGGCCCGCCCAACAGCAACAGGTTTGCCC
>JAAUTT010000763.1 GCA_012031335.1 Bacteroidales bacterium
TATCGAAATTATCAATTAGTTTTTACTGCAACCCGAGATTAATTTTAGGGTATCAAAATACTTTTTACCTTCTTCAAGAAATGATTTTTGTTCAGTATACCGATACCCTCGTTGGGCATACATTGCTCTTTGAGCTGAAAATGCAATTTGGGTAGCAGCATTGTTTAAAGGAGCTGTTTCTTCGGATAATTGCTCCGATTTTGAACTGATCTTATAAAAACTAAATATTGTAATTGCGCCTATAACAAGCACTAAGGTAAGTATAATGCCAAAGCTTAAACCGAGCTTAGTACCTAATTTAAAATTTTTAAAGTTAGGCATAGGTATAGTTTTAAAAAATATTATATCATGTACCAGTAAATTGGTACATGGAGCAGTAAGCAAAATTGCATGTTCAAAGAAAGAGCAACCGGTAGAAAGGGTTAAATCCCCGGAGTTATTTTCTTTTATTCACTTTTTTCTGGTCGGTAATTTCTTCTTGTTCCGTTAGAATTTCAGTTGAAGAATCGCGCAAAAGAGAGAGTTCGTCAGTTGAGAATATAAGATCCATATTCAACAGCATTATGAATTCTTCGTTTACTTTGGCCATTCCTTCAATAAATTCGGATTTATATTTGCTTCCTATGCTGGGTGGAGGTTGAATGGTAGCTTCGTCAATTTCTATTACTTCCTGCACGGAGTCGACCAAAGCACCAACATGCACTGATTCTCCTCCCATGTCAATATCTAATACTAAAATACAGGTGTTTGTTGTATAGGTTGTTTCGCCCATATCAAACTTAATCCTGGTATCTATCAAGGGTAAAACTGCGCCCCGCAGGTTTATAACTCCTTTCATATAATTTGGAGCTTTGGGCACTTTAGTGATTTTGGTCATTTCCAAAATATTCAAAACCTTGGAAACATTGGCTCCGAAAATCTCGTCTTCCAACTTAAAAGTCAGATAGGAGTTGATTTTTGATGCTGTATCTTTCATTGAACTTCCTCCTTGATTAAAGTTTGGTTGGCAAATTGTTTTATAGCTTTATTTGTATCCAATACAAGGGCAATGGTTCCATCACCCAGAATGGTTGCACCGGAAATTATTTCCTGACGTTTATAATGTTTTCCCAAAGGCTTAAGTACCGCCTGATATTCACCAATAACTGTGTCAACGGCAATGCCAACGCGTTTGTCTTCGTAACGAACTACAATAACCTCTTCATATTCGGATGTACTTTCAGGAAGGCTAAATTCGTTTCGAAGATGGAAGAAAGGCACTTGATCGCCATCTAGCACTACAATATTATTGAACGATTTGATGAGTCTTTTATGCTCTACCGCGTATATCTTATCAATTACTGAAAGAGGTATCACGTAGAAAATTTCGTCTATTTTTACCAGAAGACCATCAATAATGGATAAGGTTAGCGGAAGTTTTATGGTAAGGGTTGTACCAATTCCAACTTCCGATTCCAGTTCAACTTCTCCTCTGATATCAGCAATTTTGCGTTTAACAACATCCATTCCAACCCCACGACCGATACATCGGTTACCTTTGAAGCTGTTGAAAATCCCGGGATAAATACAAGATCCAGAAATTTCTCGTTTCGATAGCTGGGCTTCAGGACTTATTAATCCTTTATTGATAGCTTTTGTTCTTATGAAGTTGGTATCAATTCCACCTCCATCATCAAAAATCTGTATAATTACATTCGCACCTGAATAGAATGCTTTTAATAAAATTTTCCCTACCCTGGGTTTTCCTATCCTGGCACGGATATCTGGCAATTCAATCCCATGGTCCAGACTGTTACGAAGAATATGCATCAGCGGATCAGTGAGATTTTCAATTATGGTTTTATCTAATTCAGTATCAGTGCCTTCAGCTTCAAAAACAACTTCTTTTTTAAGTTCTTTAGAAAGGTCTCTGACTAATCTTTGGAAACGGGTTAACATGTTTTCAATAGGGATCAGTACGATGCTGAATGCGTTATCCCTAAGCTGACGCGACAATTTTTGAACATTTCAGCAATATTAAGCAACTCGGGTCGGCCATCCTGTTCGGCATATAAGCTCAAGCGGGCTTGGGTAGTAACCATTTCACTTACAAGATTCATAAGTTGATCCAACTTATCAGAAGAAACCCGGATGCTCGAAATTGTTTGTTCTTTTGAAGCAACAACAGTTCTTTCTTCTGTAGAGCTTTAACTGACTGCTTTACTTCGGGCTGACTAATTCCTGCAACAATATCTTTTATTTCAGTTACAGATAATTCCTGTTGTTTTTTTTGAAAATCTGTTATTTTGGCAATAAATTCCTCGTTTTCAAGCAAATTAGTGTCAAATATTTGGTTTACTTCAAGTACACATTCATTTTCAACAAAAATGAAAACATCAGTAATTGAATTTATATCAACGTCGGTTGCAAGAAATATTTGCCAGCTGGTATAACATTTATCCGGATCAAATTCATCTGGCAGAGGAACTTTGTTGTAAATTGGTGTGGCTATACATTTTCCAAGCGTATGAAGCTCTTCTATTAAAACAATGGATTGGTCCCATTTTTCATAATATCTTCATTGGGCTGGAATATTACAAAATACGTTTGTAATATTTTCTCTTCTTTATTTATTTCTTCCTTAGAAACCTGACCCGAAAGCCCTTTATTGACCTGAATAAAATCTTCAATTTGTTTAATCAGACTACTATGTAATTCCAAAATTTCTTCAGGAGATTCATTTTCTTCGTTCAACAGTAAAGACAGATGATCGACTGATTTCAATGTCAGATTCAAAAGTTCTGCATTTATGGCCATCTCATCATTTCGGACAAGGTCGTAAATGGTTTCTAGATGATGCGTAAATTCACTTATTTTTTCGAACCCAAACATTGCACCGCTGCCTTTTAGCGAATGCATAGCACGAAACACCCTCTCTATTAGAGGCTTATTGCCGGGAGTATGTTCTAGTTCCAGCAAGGCTTGTTCTAAGTCCTGAAGGTGTTCTGTTGCTTCTTCAATGAATTTTTTCCTGAAATTATCCATTATCTGAGTACTTTATTTATAGCTTCAATAAGTTTTGCAGGAACAAATGGTTTTATAATCCAACCTGTAGCACCCGCTTCCTTTGCTTCCATTTTCTTAGCTGCCTGCGACTCGGTGGTAAGGAAAAGTATGGGTATTCTCTGATAATCAGGAAGAGCCCGGACTTCTTTAATAAGACCTATACCGTCCAACACCGGCATATGAAGGTCGGTGATAATTAAATCGATTTTTGTGCCATCAAGGAACTTGAGAGCATCTTTACCGTCTACAGCTACAAGAACATTGTAACCTTCGTGTTCCAGCGTAAAACTTACAACTTCCCTGATACTTTCAGAATCGTCTACAATTAATATAGTCTTTGCCATATTGCTGATTAGAATTTATTTATATTTTAGAAAATTTCGAATATTTCTTTAAAGCCCGATCTCAGAATTAAATTTTTTGTTTCTTCATCAACCTTAATGCCTAATGCAATTGTTTTTTTATTTGACATAAGGCTTTT
>JAAUTT010000764.1 GCA_012031335.1 Bacteroidales bacterium
AATTGGAAAGCAGAAGCCCTATGGCAAAGATAACCGAAGCCGTATACGGAGTCATTTTGCCGGGTTCGGGATTCGCAAAATCAACCGACATGGAGGCGGCTACAAAGCGATAGAAGAATCCCATTAGAATACCGGCCAATGCAGAAATCACGATTCCTTTTACCTGGGTGGTCGTACCTTGTTTAGGAAGCTTACGGTAGGCGAGGGCATCGATGATGATGGCCATGAACACAAGAAAAACCCCGATGAAAAGGTATGTGGCGTTTCCCTGGGGAACAGCAACATAGTTCGAGATTACACCAATAACCAGAGCAAGTCCTATGCCTATCGGGAATGCAACGGCCATTCCTGCAATATCGATGGCCACAACCAGCAAAATGTTGGCGATGTTAAAAACCACACCGCCCAGAAAAGCTGAAACGAGTGAACTTGTATCGGCCTGGCCGAGATCGGTTAAAAAGCTTCGGCCTTCCGTACCTGCACTGCCCATGGTGAAAGCAAGCAGTAAAGACACCATTAAAACACCCAGGGAATAATCCCAGTAAAAAGCTGAAAAGCCCATTTTTTCGATGCAAGTTTTGGGTATTGGCCCACGATCCCCAGCACAGCATGGTGACAATGCACATAACCACTGCGATAAAATAAGAACTGATGACTACCATAATTTTTAAGTTTATAGTTTAAAGTTTATTAGTTTCGAGTTTCGAGTTCGCACAATCGTTTGTTCAAATGTAGAAATTTTTTTGATATTCCGGTTCATGATGTTCATATTTTTGGATTTTACGGTTGGTGAAATCACATGACTAAACCCATAATTGGCATGACTAACGGCTAACCCGCATTGCGTAAGGGGTTCGGAGTTCCGGAGATTTTGTTTAAGGGTTTATGGGGTTAAAATGGATAAATTGAAATAAAAATTTTTATATTTGATGATAAACAAATTAAAATGGAATTAAATACACCTTTGGCATTAAATACACCTTTTTGGTATTGGAGGACGAATAATTGGGAATAAATAAACAGCACAAGCCTCCGCTTAAGACAATGATAGCAAAACAAAGTTAGCATCCAAAGCGGCAGATTGACACTGATTCTCTTCGAAAAGGCAACAAACCATATGCTATACGTTGGCAACAAGCCTAAAAATCCTCGCGTCATTGACAATCAGATAAAAATTTGTAGATTTGACTTATGATTATAAAAGATGAAATATTAAATCGACTGATTGACTTTAGGACATTATGCAAAGATCATAAGGTAAAATATTTATATGCTTTTGGCTCATCCATAACCGACAGATTTGATCCGATTACAAGCGATATTGATTTACTTGTCGAGATTGATGCTCCAGACCCTATAGAACGCGGAGAAAAGCTAATTTCGTTATGGGATAATTTTGAGGACTTTTTTCATAGAAAAGTTGATTTGCTTACCGAATCCTCCTTACGTAATCCTTATTTAAAAAGAGCATTGATTCCACAAAAATTCTGATTTATGACGGAGAAGGGTCTAAAGTATTTGTCTGATATTCTTCAGGCGATATATCTGATAAAAGATTTTACAAAATCGATTTCAAATTTTAATTGATTATGTCAATGACCTAAAGACTCAAAGTGCTGTTGAGAGACAATAAGGAATAATTGGAGAAGCTGTTAACAAATTCGATTCTATTCATCCCGAATTAAGTTTAGAAAATGCAAGAAAGATTGTAGGATTTCGAAATAGACTTATTCACTCTTATGATTCTGTTGATTCCTCGATTATTTGGGCAATAATTCAGAAGCACTTAGATCCCTTAAACGCTGAGATAAATGATATAATGAAATAAAGTTGCCAATCGAGTAGACCGCCCGGTCAGTAAGAACTGAATGAAAGAGCACAAACAACAATGTATGGCCAGGTAACATACGAAGAAGAATCCTAACTCATTATCAATTCGTTTCAAAAAATAAAAAAGGATAACCGGGGGGGGATGGGGTTCAACAGTTACAATTTGTTGTTAAAAAATAAATTAAATAATTTTTATATTTGATGATAAACAAATTAAAATGGAAATAAATACACCTTTTGCATTAAATACACCTTTGGAGGTGCATTTATGCAGTAGTTGACAAGCATTCACCACATTGCGCAAGCGGGATTAATTTCCGCTGCTAACGATTCCTTTAGGAGATAAATAGCAATAAAATGTTATATTTTTGACAGGATAATTATGTGTAAATCAAGACAAATTTTTTAATTAAGTCAGAATTTATAAAAAGAGTATAATGGATCAAATAAGAAAAATTCGTTTTTTATACCCTCCATTCATGGTATTCATATCGCTAATGATTGGATTATATTTTGATTATCACCACAGTATAAATGGATTAATAATTCAGTTTAAGCTTACTGATTCAACCTCTGAGTTAATATTAGCTTTATTAACGGGAGGCATATTAATGCTAGTTTTGGGATTTATTATTGAAATGATAACAACAGTAATTTTAAAGTTATTTTTTAGATTATTTAAAAGACCTCATTATGCTGCTGCGTCTAATTTAACTCCTAACACATATGATAAGATAAAGGAGAAAATATTTTATAATCAAGAAGAAATAATTCTTCCACAACAATACCTTTATTCAGCAGTCACATTTGATAGTGCGGTTGTACCAGAAAAGATACATGATTGGATTGTGAGAAGATGGAATTCTTTTAATGTTTCATCTAATTCAATTTTTGCTTTCGTAATATCAATTATTCCAATGTTAATACTTGATATTAAATTTAGTGTGGGTTGGATACTTGTAGATATAATAATTGTATTCTTTTTAGTAATAAATGCAAGTAACGCATGGAAGGAAACAAAAAGAATGTTAGAATTTCATGCTCATTGCAACCAAGAAAAATTAAATCAATATAAATAAAAAACGCTTGCCAACACATGGTAGAGTGCATACGGGTCTCGGTGGGTTCAAAGGCTTGTAGCTCGTTAAAAAAAATTGGTGTATCCGGATAAGTTATCGCCACGTAATCCCGTACGACACCCTACCATAAAACGCTAATCATCCTTTAGTATCCTGTGTCACCGCTCCCTCCCTAAACGCCCATTCATTGGTATACAGCGGTTTGTTGAAAAATAAATCTGATCGCCGGGTGTAACTCCTCTCTTTTTTTGTTAAATTGCTTCGGATAAAAACGAACGATTAACAACATGCTGTTACGACAGAATAAAAATAAACCAACTTTGGTTTAGGATTGCGTTAGCAACAAGTGGTAATGGCTCTTCAAATAAAATAAATATCTCAATAAATGTTTACATATTTGGAAACATTTTCCTATATTTGTGTCAAAATGATTAATGAGTAAACCAATTGAAATAGTTCTGCTACCCGAAGCTGAAAAGTTCATTGATAATATTGAAATTTCAGCCAGAAAGAAATTGTTTTATGCTATTCGTAAGACAAAAATGAGAATTTATGGAGAGTGGTTGAGAAGCTTAAAAGTTCAAAGATGTATATGAATTTCGAATAAAA
>JAAUTT010000765.1 GCA_012031335.1 Bacteroidales bacterium
AGTTCGGAACGCTTGCAGGCGACGATTCCCGGATAGGTGCCAAATGCAGTTCTTTCGCCCGGCACATTGTTAATACCGGGATCGATTGTAAAAAGACTTGAACTGATAGATCAGGTTGGTACAAATAATTTTTAAGTTGGTGCAAACATAAAGACTCAAACCTGGTTAGGTTCCAGATAACGGGATCATATCAATGTTAATTGCAAAAAAGATTAATTCCAATAACCGGGAAAATCAGGTTATTGGAATTAATCAGCCTGACTCATCAGTAGTTTACCGTGCTTTATGCCTTTAAGGGCAATAAGTTTGTCGGCCAGACTTGTAAGTTCATTAGCTTCGCCTTTTACAACAACAATTTCGAGGCAGTTCTCGTGACTGAGATGATAGTGCTGGGACGACAAAATACAATGGTGAAAGTCGTGCTGTATATCATTCAGCTTGGTGATCAATTCATGTTTATGATGATCGTAAAGCATGATAATGGCACCTGCAACAATTCTGTTACATTGCCATTTCCTTTCCACAAGATTTTTTTCTATCAGGTGTCTAATAGCTTGCGATCGGTTGGGAAAATGATTCTCTTTGACATAATTATCCAGAGCTTCCAGCAGATCTTCTTCCAACGAAACACCAAACCGTGTAACTGCCATAACTTAAAAAGTTAAATATTAGAAGGATAGGTATCCAAAACTATCTATCTTACAATATTAAGTTCCTTAATGAGGTGTTCTCCGCCCGAAACTTTTTCCAGCACAAAAAGCATATACCTGCTATCGAGAACAATATTCCTGCATAGGGACGGATCGTAATAGATATCGCTCATGGTCCCTTCCCAGCAGCGGTCGAAGTTTAATCCGATCAGTTCGCCATTGCCATTAAACACGGGACTACCTGAATTACCTCCCGAGGTATGATTACCTGCAACAAAACAAACTCTCAGGCTACCCGTTGAGTCGGCATATTGACCATAATCCTTATTTTCCATAGTTCAAGTAATTTAGGTGATACAGCATAATCGCTGATGGTTGAATCCTGTTTTTCCGGAATACCATCGATGGTGGTATAATAATCGTACCGTACAGCATCTGCAGGAGAATATCCTTTTACCTGACCATAGGATACGCGCAGTGTTTGATTTGCATCGGGAAAAAGTATCCTGTCGCTGTTATATTCCTGAAGGCCCCGCATGTAAATACGATACAAACTGTCCATTTGGGTAAGGGCATTATTGTAAGGAACAGCAACCTTCATCTGGATAATACTGCTAAAACTTTGGTAAATTTCGATAGCGGGGTCGGCAGCCAGTTTCTTAGCTGATTTTTTATTCCAGTTATTCAGTAAGTTGTTAAACCTTTCGGGGCTAACCAAAACCGATTTAGCAAAAAGATCGTTTGCCCAATTTTGAAAATTGCCTTTATACTTTTGATTTACTGTGGAAAAAATCGGTGGATAGAACTCTGGTGATACATGCTCTTTATACATCAGCATTAATGCAGTAAAAGTTTTTTGATCCACAACAGGGGAATAATTCTTATAAAAGCCATCGAGCGACTTTACATACTTTTGCAGCTCTGCCTTCAGTGCTGCATTATCCAATGAGAAATTTTTGTTCAGGAAAGTGTTTAACCGCGAAGCCTGTGCAATAATTTCGGATGCCATTACTGCCTCACCGTAATAATCGGCAATTACGGCATACTTATCGAATACATCGTAGTTTTTATTGAATTGTTCAAATAAGGTTCCGTATTTTACTTTCCGGGACTCGTCCTGCATAGCCCAGGTTTGAAATTTCTTTTCCATTTCAACTTTTTTGGAAACGGCTTCTGCAGCTGTTAAACCCTTTATCATCCCTTCCCATTTTTTCCAGGCATTACTCACTCCTGCATATTTTGCAGCATATTTTATGCGTGTTAAAGCATCAGTTTCCATGGCGTCCTGCATAATATTCAAACGAACTGTCCGCAGTGCTACTTTTTGCGGCAATTGGAGGTCGACCATTAGTTTCATTTCACGGGAGGTAAGGTATTGATCGGTAACCGCCGGATAGCCATACACCATTGTAAAATCGTTCTCGGCGACTCCTTTGATGGATACCGGAACATATTTCTTCGGCTTATAAGGTACATTATCAGGTGAATAAGAAGCTGGCTGATTATCTTTTCCGGCATAAATCCTGAAGACCGAGAAATCGCCTGTATGCCTTGGCCACACCCAATTGTCAGTGTCGCCGCCAAACTTTCCAATACTCGAAGGAGGAGCTGCTACCAGCCGAACGTCGGTAAATACCTCATATTCATAAATAAAAAACTGGTTTTCGTTATACAAGGGTTTCACCACAAATTTGTGCGCATTATCTTTCGAAGCTTCGGCAATCACCAAATCAATATTCTCCTGTATCTTCGATTTTCTGGCCAGTTCACTTATATCGTTACCAACACCATTCAAAATTTTGGAGGTAACATCGTCCATTCTAATCAAAAAAGAAACCGTTACATTCGGATTGGGTAATTCCTCCGATTGAGCGTTAGCCATAAAACCATTTGTAAGGTAATCGTGCTCAAGTGTACTGTGGCTTTGAATAGCTCCATAACCACAATGGTGATTGGTGAAAATTAATCCCGACGAGGAAACTACAACACCCGAACATCCTCTGTCGAAGAGAATCACAGCATCTTTCAGACTTGAATTATTTACACTGTAAATATCTTCGGGGCTTAATTTACAACCCAGTTCAACCATCCTGTCGTATCGCGTTTTATCGAGCAGGAGCGGAATCCACATACCCTCATCGGCACAAACCGGTAAAATTGAAATAAAGTAAAGCAATACAAATGTTAACTTCTTCATAAATAAACTATTATTGTATAAGTTTTGTGATTTCCTTATATACGCTGTGAATGGGCAATCCCATTATCATTAAAATATGAACCATCAATCCTGTCAATACCAATAAAGCCGATCCATTACCTGAACTCCGTAGGCTCCGGCTTTATCATATGGCTTATAATTATCCAGGTAGAACTTAATTTCAGTATCCGATAATTTTTTAAAATACACCTTTGATACATCATAAAATTGCACCTGTTTTTTGTTGGTTGTCAAACAAACTCCCGTATAAACTTCGTGCATATTCCCCGAAAGTTTCTGAAGCATAACAAAGGCTTCCTCATAATTGCCGGGTTTGCCAATTACTTCGTTATTGAGCCAAACAATCGTATCGGCGGTTAATAATATTTCTCCGTCGTTTTTGGGAGTTTTACAGGACTTTGCTTTTTCAGCAGCCAGAAAAAGAGGAATTTCATGTGCTTTAAGATGATCAGGATGATCCTCATTATCATGACCAGGTTCTATAATTTCTACCTTAACACCTAATTCCTTCAAAAGTGCTCTTCTGCGAGGCGATTTTGAGGCAAGAAATACTATTACATTGTTAAATGCAGGAAATTCCATTTATATTCCAAATGTTTTATGAATAATAAACCAAACTAACGGAGCATAAAGTATTCCCATCAGCA
>JAAUTT010000766.1 GCA_012031335.1 Bacteroidales bacterium
TACAGGATTTAGAACAATAATTGGTAATAAAATACTGCGAAGAAAGAATAAAATTTAAGGGCGAAGTGTTTTACCTCGCCCTTATTTATTTAATCAGAATAAATTCTATATCATACCTTCCATTGATTTTTCCAGATCTCTGGCTTCTTTTAGGAATTCATCCACAGCCATTTCTTTGTAGAAAATCAAACCATGACTGGCTCTTATTTTTGAGATAGGGCTGGTGTAAAAATAATCTTTACCGAGTAATAACTGGATCATATTCAACTGGTCTACCCAGGTTTTCTGAGCCAGGGCGCTGAATTTGCCATCGTGTTCATAGCTGGGGAAGGAGGCATTTACCTGACTCAGATAGCAGTCGGTAAATGATTTGTCAAGCACATCCAGGGCATTCAGGCTCACTGGAGTAATTACATTTACATCAGCCGGGTGAAATTTATACCAGACATTACGGTAACCCCAGATTCTCAGTTTCGAAAGATCTTCTTCCTTACTCCATAAGCTTACAGCATTTGCTATTGCCTGAAGCACTTTGTAATGGGTATCGGGGCCGCTGCCTTCGGGGTCGAACGCAAGACTTATTACTGTAGGTTTAATTTCCCGGAATTGGTTGAGAATAGGTATAACATCCCGGTCTTTGTTTGGTTGTTCAGTAAAAATGTCGCCGGTATAAAATCCAAGCCTTAGATGGTGAACATTTTTAACCTGAACTCCGAAATGCGCCCAAACCAATTCTTCCTCAAATTCGCGAAGCATTCCCTTAAGCTTTTGGATTTTGGGTGGGTTTTTCTGGCCACTGTAACTATCTCTTAAAATCGAAAGTATGGTGTTGATTGTATCGCGAAGTTCATCTCTATTTTTTTACTGTCCAGATATCAACAATAGCCCTTATCAGCCTGTGCGACAGCCCTCTTTTTCTTTCACGGGGTTCTCCCGACGCTACTTTATTTAAAAAGTGGTAAACGTCTTTGTCCCATTTGTATTTGTAACCTGTTTCGAAGAAATCGGGGTATTCTATCATTTTAACCTGACCTTCTTCAATAAACTGTTTTATGTCAACCAGCGAATTGTAGATAAATTCGTTGGTTACAGCTGTAAATCCTGATGTTAATACCGAAAAATGCGATTTATTCGTTTCATTATTGATTAAATCGGTAAGAGGGGGTAACATGCCCAACATAATATCGTCGTGATGCGGGCCGGTGTGATAATATACCTGATCCTGTTCTTCTGCCAGACCCTTGGCCATTTTAGTTTTGATTGAGTCCATTACCGACTGAACTGTATCGTTGTTCAAATTTGGTATTAACCGTGTATAAGGGTCGGATTTCAGATCGTCCATTACCAGGTGGTGACCATATTTGTTGCTTTTACGGCACAGATCTATTATTGCCTTTTCGGTTTTATCGTGCGTCCATGGGCCATTTTTATAATAATTATCGACACTGTCTCTTAATTGTGAGGCAGCACCCTGGGTAAGATAAAAGCGGCTGTTTGGCAGGCGTTGCAAAACAGATGCAGGATACAGAACCGATGGTTTGCTTTCGAGTGCATCCTTAACTATACCGGCTTTGGCTTCCCCTGCGGCAAAAATAATTGCCACTCCATTTTTATTGTAGGTAATTGTTTCGAGGCCAATGGTAATTACCAGACGGTGACGGGATATTTCTATACCACCCAGGTCGCCAGCAGCAACAGCCTGAGTTTCGAAGTTGGTAGCTGTAAGGCGTGTTGTTGAATAGTGGTCCGAGCCACGGGTGTTGAAAGCGATATGCCCGTCGGGCCCAATACCACCTAAGAAAAATCCTATTCCACCTCTTTCGCGAACCTGTGCTTCATATTGACAGCACCAGTCGTCGATCATGAAAATCGACTGTTGCTGTTCCTGTTCTTTTTTGCTTTTTGCTTCGCGGTATCTCAAAGATAAATCTACGATGCTGTCGGGAAAAATTTCGGAGAAATGTTTTTCTTTGGCGAGAGGAATAGTATCGGAATTAATCAGCAATGCCTGTTTGGGATCCAAACCAAAACCCTTGATATAATATTCGTTTACATAATAATGGAAGCTGTTATGCTGTTGAGAGTTAATCGGATAAAATTCGTCAATCTGAACAAATTTCAAGTTATTCAGCTCCGGTTTCCTGGCGGCGTCTAAACCATATTCGTCTCTGAGTTTTTTACCTTTATCGTTATTCCAGTTTTCAAGCAGGTACTGGGTCCAACGGATAAAATATTCGGGTGTTTTCCCGGTAGGAAGGCTGATAGTACCTTCGGGGTTCTGAGAAACCCATTCTAAAAACGGAGTGCTGTAAGAAAACCCAGTTTCGGGAAGTTGTCAACAGTGATGTAGGGTACCGTAGTGGTAATACTTTTAATGCCCTGCAGGTCTGCGAATTTCTTTTCAACTTTCGAAAAGTTAAAACTGTCAGTAATGCTTTTCATTTTTACATTATTTTAAAATTGAGCTCATTAAAACATTCTTGTTCTATCGAATTTTGAAAGTACAATGATTTGCAAATTTAGTTTGTTTTGTCATTTAATAAACAAACATTTAAATTTAAAGTTCAAAATGTTCTAAACTTTTTTGTCGATCCCGGAATTTGTCTGATAATTCTCAAATACTTTTTTAACCGAACCATATAACAAAAGAAGTCGCCGGGCTTCCTCGCGGTTAAGGCGAAGTTCATCAACAATCATTTGTGTTCCGCGTTCGATGAGCTTTTTATTGGTGAGTTGCATATTCACCATTTTATTTCCTTTTACCCTACCTAATTTAATCATTATTGTGGTAGTAATCATATTCAGAATCAATTTTTGTGCTGTTCCGGCTTTTAAGCGGGTACTTCCGGTAACGAATTCCGGTCCAACAATGGCCTCAATGGGGCACTCGGCAGTTTCAGCCAGTTTGCTGTTTGGGTTACAGGTAATACAACCCGTTAGTATACCGTTTTCACGGGCATATTTCAGTCCTCCCTTTACATAAGGTGTTGTACCGGAAGCCGCTATTCCTATTACCGTATCGTTACGGTTGATATTAAATTTCTGAAGTTCTTCCCATGCCTTATTTGGGTCGTCCTCGGCAGCTTCCACAGCTTTTCTCAGAGCTACATCCCCGCCTGCTATTATTCCAATTACCATATTATCGGGTACTCCAAATGTAGGTGGAACTTCAGATGCATCCAGCACACCAAGTCTGCCGCTAGTTCCGGCTCCAAGGTAGAATATCCGGCCACCTCTTTTCATTCTCTCTACAATTTTTTCAACCAGTATTTGTATCTGTGGAATTGCCTTCTGCACTGCCAGGTGGACCTTAGCATCTTCTCTGTTTATGTTCTCCAGTAATTCAGGAACAGTCATCTTCTCTAGATTGTCGAAAAGAGAAGGTGCTTCAGTTAGCTTGCAGGTTTTATCTTTACTGTTTATGTCTTCCATTTATATTGAACTGAAATTTATATGATATGTTATTAAGTTTTCAAGTGGTGACTGTGTGATGGTTGCCGGTAACAGGTTAAAT
>JAAUTT010000767.1 GCA_012031335.1 Bacteroidales bacterium
AATTGATGTTACAGCTATTATACCTTATTTGGTCGAAGCCATCAAGGAACAACAGGCCAAATAGATATCCTTAATAAGGTAACCATCTCACAGGAAAAAGATATTAGAAAGCTTACCAAAACAAGTTGAGTACCTAATGCAGCAAAATCAAAACGTCAATAATAAGAAATCTGCCGCCATAGATAACAATGCAAAGGAAGGAAGGCCACCCGGTACTTTACCAAAACATACCAAACCCTTTTGATCAAACAACCACAATAGAAGCATACCTGCCCGAAAACACAACAAGTGCCGAGCTTTATATTTTTAACATGCAGGGCATACAGCTAAAAAAAGTGGCATTTACCCAAACAGGCAAGGCAGAGATCCTGGTTAACGCTTCTGAACTGCAGGCAGGCATGTACCTGTATACGCTTGTGGTTGATGGGAAAGAGGTGGACAGTAAGAGAATGTTATTAACGGATTAATAAAAAAAAAACTTCTTAATTATGAAAACATTTTTGTTGATAAAACTATTTCTTTATAATGTATGCTTAAGAAACATTAGCAAGTCATTGTTTTTGATTTTCATAAGCCAAACAATGTTCTCCCAGCCTGAATTTGCACCCATTGGTGCAAAATGGTATTATACTGCGCCTCTTACAGGAGAATGTATTGCAATTGAAGCCAAAAAAGACACCATAATAAAAGGTGAAAGCTGTCGAAAAATTGAAATAAAGAAATGCAATAACACCAGTAAAATTAGCAATGAATTTTTATGGCAAGTTTCAGATAGTATATTATATTATAATTACGCTACCGATACCTTCCACTTACTTTACAATTTTTCCGCAAAATTAAATGACACAATAATAGTACATAACAATTGGTTCAAACCCAACATAGGGTTCTATGCCCCTAGTACAATTGACTCTGTTTCGTCATTTAAATATAAGATTGTGGCTATAGACAGTGTTAATGTTTCTTCACAATGGCATAAAAGGCAATTAGTTTCTTACATAGACAACTCTGCTTGGGGTTTTGCAGCCTTTCAAGCCGATGAATTTATAATTGAGAAAATAGGTGCTATCTCCTATCTTTTAGGCAGGACAAGCAACAGCACCCCAGAAGATTATCCCGGCTTATTAAGGTGTTATTCAGATAGTGCTATAAGTTATTTGAATCCGGAATGGACTTTAGATTGCGATTACAATATCACTTCACATGTCCAGGATAGGTTAAATTATCTAGTTGTTTACCCAATGCCTTTTAATAATATCTTGCACCTAAAGAATGAAGGTGTTTTAAATGCATGTCGATATAGAATTACTGATATAAACGGAAAGGTCTTAATAGAAAATTCTTTAGAAAAAAGTGAGGATATTATAACAACAGCACTTTTACCAGGTGTCTATTTTTTGCATTTATCAACAAATGAAAATTATGAAACGTTAAAACTTATCAAGCAATGAAAAAGTATCTGCACTGTTAATAATATCAACTTCAATTTTCTGTCAATGTATAGATTGCCTTTATGAAGAAAACAAAGCATATATTATTGCAAAAGACACATCATCGTTCATTGGTTTTCAGAAAAATTCATTGAAAAGTGCAAATATTGATGCTATTGGCATCTTGTCAACTCTCAATAAGCATAAAACCAATAAACTTGTAAAAGCATTTCCCTATACAAAAAATGAAATATTAAAAAGGGTTTATAGAGTTGAGCTTGACGGCAAACTCAATGACTTAATTTTGGATATTAATAAAAAACATAAGAGTGAAATATCGGAAATTAAAAGAATCCCTAAAACTGAAAAAATTCAGGTGTATGATCCATCAGACTATATGTGGACCTCACATAAAGATGATTGGCTATGGCATTTGGTAAAAATAAATGCAAGTAAGGCATGGGATATTACTAAAGGAAGTTGGGATACAAAAATCGCAATTTTAGATAGTTGGTTTGATATTAATCATCCGGATTTAATGAATAAAATCAGCCCTCATTATGACCCCTATGACTTAGCCTCATATACTACAGATTGTACAGAAAACAATCACGGTACAGCCGTTGCAAGCTTTGCAGCCGGAGAAACAGACGGGGGTGGGCAATTGGCATCCATTGGTTTCAACTGCAGAATAATTGCTTACCAGGCTCATGATGGCAACTATCTCGAAAGAGCTCACCATGCATCTTTAGCCATGAACGCCGATGTTGTAACATCATCGGCAGGTGGGTGGAGGTGTAATAATACATTAGACGACATGGAAAGAATCGCAGTAAAAGAGATTTTAGATAATGGAACCATAATAGTTATGCCTGCTGGCAATGGTGTTAAAATTGTTAATGACACCGATACTACTGTTAGTACCAGGTGCCGACCAACGGGCTCCGCAATCGATAGGCCCTGGTTTCCATTAAGTCCTTTGTATGATGAAAGAATAATTATTGTATCTTCCACAGACAAAAATGATAATCACATATTTAAAGTTGATGATACCACAAAAAGAATTCACTCATTTTACCCTGAAGTGGACGTTTGTGCTCCAGGTTATTGCCTAATGGGTGCTAGTTGCACTGAAGTTGATACTTGTTCATCAAGCACTTGTTGTGTGACCAGTGGCTGGCCATATTATGGTTGCGGTACAGGCACTTCCTTCGCTACTCCTATAGTTGCAGGTGTTTGTGCCTTAATGAAAACAATTAACCCGAATATTACCCCTGCTGAAGTACAGGAAATAATTAAAAAAAACGGCTAATCCGATAGCAGACGCCAATTTATTTCCAGGAATGCTTGGTGCTGGTCGAATTAATGCCTATTGCGCAGTAAAAGCCGCACAACCAAGCAAAAACGAAAACATCAATCAAACAAGCCACAAAACAATCGAAAAATACGATGTCCAACTAAAAACTATCAGGTAAGCAATAATTCAAGCCTAACGGTAAGATCAAAAAAACTGTTAATAGATGGTGCATTTGAAATTAAGTTAGGTAGTTCATTTACTTATGATCCTAATTTTTATAATTAGCTGTAACTAATAGCCATAAATATAACCATTCAAATACCCGTAAGTTTATCTCCAAGACTTACGGGCTTTATTTTTTCTTCTATCACTGTACATTGCGTGTACCCTTATCGAGTAACGTAAAGGCTAAACAACAACAGGCAACTTTATTTGGCACGCATGCATTTTGCCCTGTGCTTTTGCATACTTAACACGTACTTTCCGGTGCTATAAATGTACCTGTGCATACTTAACATGTACTTTTAAGCATTTTGCATGTACCAAGGCACAATTGGTGTGTACCTGTACAAAGTTGGCATGTACCCGAGCATACTTGATGTGTACTTGAGCACACTTTACATGTACTTGTGCATACTTTGCCTGTACCAGCACGCGTTTTACATGTACCAGTAAGAAGTTCGGCAGTACCTGTGCACAGTATGCAAAAAATCAATATCTTGTCTGTTTTATAATTACAATTGAGCAAACTTAAAAACAAATTAAAAATAGGCCAGAAAAACAATTG
>JAAUTT010000768.1 GCA_012031335.1 Bacteroidales bacterium
TATGCAAGTCGATTGAGAGACTTTTTTATAAGGTTCAATAAAATATATTTCCTTTATTCCAGCTGCAATAATATGACGAGCGCAATTATGACAAGGATAGGTTGTACAATACATTTCCCTTCAATCATTTTATCACCACTTATTTGTGAACCATTTATTATGGCATGCATTTCAGCATGAATAGAACGGGAAAATTCAATTAAATCTTTTTATACGTGACTTTCTTCTGATTAAAATTATTACAAATTAATTTTTCATTTTTTCAATTTCTGAAATTTTAATTTTGTTCTTTTTATTTAAAATATCGAAGATATCTTCATTATCAAATATTAGATCAACAATGTTTTTTGTTAATTCATCTTTTTTTTGATCATTATGACATCCTCCTTTTTCATAACATCTGAAATCTTTACCATTTTCATTGTCAACGTAAAGATTTCCCCCACATTTAGGAACATCATTCCAGCCAATTGATAATACATTACCTAATTTATCTGTAATTGAAGCACCAACCTGTCTTGATGGACAAGCGGAATTAGCAGCAGCTGATTTAGCCTGGTACATTGCAGATTCATGAGGAGAAGGAGTTACAATTGCACTTTCAAAGATTAAATTTATAATCCTTATAACTTTTTCATCGATTTCTTTTTTAAACTCTTCTTCTTGATCCTTCTTGATATTGTTAGAAATTCTGATAAAAAAATCAGCATCTACAAAGGTTTCACGCACATTTTGTCCAGAAGTAATATTCTCATGATCATCTTTATCGATAATCTCTGTTGCTTCTGGTTCAGAAAGTCCTTTTTCCTTACTTGCTAAATATTTTATTCTCTCCTCCACCGGAGTAAATATGCTGAATAAATAAAAAATATCTTTATATATTGATCGTAGGAGGTGTAATTCATCAAGATTCTTTAAAGAATCTATTAAGTAACAAACTTTTTTACCTTTATATTCTGTATCAGGTATTAATTTATCTAAGTATTTATTTGTTCCAGTTCTGTTTAAATGTATTGTATAAATTGCCAATTCTGCTAAAATTGAATTATTGTATTTTGATCTTAATTTGTCACCCCCTTTTATTTTATTATTAAGCAGAGTAAATGCTTCTGTTCTTCCACTTTCAATAGTTTCCTTAAAGGTATCTGGTTCATACTTATTTATAAATTCACTTAATTTTATCGGTATAACTATATATCCAATTTCATGTAAATTATTGGTTATTGATTCTTTAACTTCATTAACTTTTGTCCCAATTGGATAACATAAACCGATAATAAGTTCTGGAGTATAAGTTTCATTAATTTTTTCTTTGGTTGTTTTGCTTGTTATTGTAATTTCTGGATTTATATTCTTTGCTGGATTTCCCATAATAAAATAAATTTATAACAATTTAACTTTTAATCCATTTCTTCATTTAATTACTAGCCTGATGAACCTTAACCTTAATCCTCCACATACCTCACAATAGTATACTCCTTTATCCAACACCCAATAAAATATTTGCTTCCGGTAATAGGCCCATCAAATATTTCTTCCCGTGAAGGAAAATATTTTTATAGACATTAATCAAAGCATCAGCTTTTTCTGCACAAAGTATATCTAATTGTTTGGCTTTTTCGAAATAATCGACTGCAAGACAAAAAACGGCCCTGGGTAAAGCTTCGTTCTGGCATATTTTATAAGAATCGACATACAACATCCCGATCAAAAGATAAGGCTCACCCCATGTGTTGTTTAACTTAATTGCTTCTAAAGCCAATTCGCGGGATTTAATGAGATTATTGTTATTTCTTTCCTCAACAGCCAGCTTAAAAAATTCCTCTGCTTTGTTAATGCTGTCCTTTTGGGTTAATTTAGCAAAAGAATTGGGTGGTAACGCCACTGAAAAGATGAAAATCAAAAAATCACTCTCCAGATAATGTTTTTTATAGACTTTTTCAGAATCAGTATGGTTTAAGTTTACTTATGTTGCTGCAATATACAAAATATTTTTATATTATTCTATAAAGTAGGTATTTACAATAAAAACCTGTTCCTCGCAAAAAGCGCAAAAGAAGAAACTTGTTTCTTTCTATTGGTCAGTGGATAGTGATCAGTGATTAGTGAAAGCTGAGGCTGAGTCTGAGGTTTGGACTATAACCCGAAACCCGAAACAAAACTCCGAAACTTTTTCCTTTTTCCTTGTTTCTTTTTCCTTGTTTCTTTTTAACCCCGAACCCTAAACGCCAAACTCTAAACTACCCGCAACCCGAAACAATTTAACCGCGAACGCCCAACCCCAAACTCCAAACTGATTTTAAAGGCTAAGGCTTAGGACATATAACACTATACAAGAAACCTCTCCGGGTTATCCTCAGCTATGACCTTAAAATTCTCTTCGCCTAGATATGCCCTCAGGTCTACGATAAAGCAGTTTTCGGAAGTTTCGGTGCATACCATGTAATAATCGGAACCGAACAGGATTTTTTTGTTCAATACCTCATCGGCAAGCATTACCTTCAGCAACGAAAAGAATTGATGGTTGTACATGGTAAAGGAGATGTCGGTGTACAGGTTCGTATACTTGTACAGCAAGTCTTTTATGATCACAAACCAATTACCGGCATCGCCCGGGTTTTCGATGTACTTTTGCCAGCACCACGCCGAACCGAAATGGGCCAGGCAAACCTTCAACTGTTTAAAATTAATCAGCACATTCTCCCAGTTTTCGGATGGGTAAAACTGGCACACAGCTCTTTCCTGGTCAACCCTTTGGTTTCAACCGGCGATTTCGACATGGCAATCCATTTCAACAACTCTTTTTTACTTCCTTTGAAATGAACAGGGTTTCGCGGACTGCAATGGGCAATAACCGGCAGGTTGTTTTTTTCGCAGTAGGCGTATAGGGGATAAAACCTTTCATCATCGGGGAAATACCCCAGCGGCGGATAAATTTTTAATCCTTTAAACCCTTTCTCTTCCACGTATTTTCTGAAAATATCCGTGAATCCCTCACGCCTGGGATCAATATGCACAAACGGGTTCAGTTGAGGGTATTTCATGGTTAAAGTGGCCAGTTCATCGAGCTGTTCGGTATAACATCTCTGTACCTTACCGGCACCCATATAAGCCATATCCATGGGCAATACTGCAAACCGGGTATCGGGCGGATAGTATTTCAGGCACTCGTTAAAAATCTTTTCCTGCGATGCGAGTGTTCCAATCTTTACAAATTGCACGTAACGGTCGAAAGTGTCATTTTCCGAAAACGGATTGATGTTGTTCAGCAACCGTGAAACAGGCCTGAACACTCTTTTCTTTGAAAGCGCCCTAACCAGCCGCAACGGCAAAAATTTATCCGGTACGTCGGTGTTTTAAAATAAGTGAATGTGGCAGTTGTAGTACATGGTTGATGTATTTTAAATGACAGAAGCTAACAAGAAACACGAAACGCCGAACGTAGAACTCTAAACTCTAATTTAGACCGAAGACAGAAAACGGAAGACCGGAGAAAAAACTTTTCCCCCAA
>JAAUTT010000769.1 GCA_012031335.1 Bacteroidales bacterium
ATGTCGGTGGAATCTACCGGTCAATATTTTGGTGTTTATCATGTACTTGGTGGTATTATTTCTCCCATGGATGGGATAGGGCCATCGAATCTCACGGTAAAAGAGCTGGAACAGCGGGTATCTTCCGGTAGTATTCAAGAAGTAATTCTCGCACTAAGCACTACAATGGAAGGGGATACAACTAATTTTTATATTTACCGCCGACTGAAACCTTATGCAGTTAAAATATCCACACTGGCAAGAGGTGTGGCAGTGGGTGATGAGCTTGAATATGCTGATCAGATCACTTTAGGGAAATCGATTTATTAACCGTACACTTTTCGAAAATACACTTTCATTATAGATAAAACCTGATAAAATATTTTATAAATTGTTTGATGTTGTTATTGGTTTTTTTAATCTTTGCGCAACGATAGCGCAAATTAAGACTAAATATTTAACTTATTAGTATTATGATACATAAAGTTGTTACATTCGGAGAAGTAATGCTTCGGCTTAATACTCCCGGATATGAGCGGTTTACACAGGCAACCTCCCTTGATATGACTTTTGGAGGAGGTGAGGCCAATGTTGCTGTTTCTCTTGCAAATTATGGGATTCCAGTTGATTTTGTTACCAGATTGCCCAAAAATGATATAGCCGATTCCTGTATCATGAATTTAAGAAAATTCAATGTTGGGACCAGTAACATTGTCAGAGGCGGTGAACGTATTGGTATTTATTTTCTTGAGACCGGAGCGGTAGCCCGGGCCAGTAAGGTAATTTACGATAGGGCAAACTCTGCAATTGCTGCCATTGAACCTGGAATGATTAACTGGGAGAAAGTTTTCGATGGAGTTACCTGGTTTCATTGGACAGGAATAACCCCTGCCATTTCGGAAGGAGCTGCAAATGTATGCCTGGAAGCAATAAAAATAGCCAACTCCAAAGGTATTACTGTTTCTACTGATTTGAATTTCAGGAAAAATCTCTGGAAATATGGCAAAAAAGCCTCGGAAGTAATGCCTGCTTTAGTAGAAGGTTGTGATGTTATTTTGGGCAATGAAGAAGATGCTGAAATGGTTTTTGGAATTAAACCCGAAGGAATTGATGTAACTAAAGGTCATGTTGAAGCTGTGGCCTACGAATCAGTTTGCCGGCAGCTGGTGCAGCGGTTTCCTAGGGCTAAAAAGATAATTATTACCTTAAGAGGATCCGTTAATGCCAACCATAATACCTGGTCTGGAGTTTTGTGGGATGGTGAAAAATTATTCAAGGCGCCTCAGTACGAAATAACACATATCGTCGATAGAGTAGGAGGGGGCGATTCTTTTATGGGAGGCCTTATCTATGGTTTAATTTCTTATAAAATGATGACCAGCGTGCTCTGAATTTTGCAGTAGCTGCTTCTTGTCTTAAACATACCATTTTTGGCGATTTTAACCTTGTTTCTGTCGACGAAGTGGAAAAGCTTATGAGCGGTGATGCTTCCGGAAGAGTTTCAAGATAACTTAAAAACCATACTATGAAAAAACTAATATTTATTATCCTGATATTAACTTTGGCTATGACAGAAGGAGAAATGTTAAATGCACAGTCGGTAAAACGTGACGACTGGACATCCAATAAAGCAAATAGCTGGTTAAACACCGGCGACTGGAAAAACGGCTGGAAACCTAATATTCATCCATCGGTCAATACCGTGGAATTTGCTTATCAGTACCATAAAAACAAGGCTTTATGGGATAAAGCTTTTGCTTATCTCAGCAGTACCAATCTGGATACTTTGTCAGTCGGAAAACATATTTTAGATGGTGAAAACCTGTTTATATCGGTTACCGAAGCTCCTGTTAAAGACTTTGAAGCCACAAAATGGGAAGCGCATAAAAAATATATTGATATTCAATATGTGATTCGTGGAAAGGAAAAAATGGGTATCATTCCTGTTGAAAAAACTGAAGCGGATCAGCCCTTTGATACAGCAAAAGATATTGGTTTTTATCAAGCCGATGAAGCTGCAGCTAAATATTATGAAGCTAATCCCGAAGTATTTTTGATTTTCTTTCCCGGTGATGCACATCGCCCTGGAATAAAGATTGCTGGGACAGATTCAGATAAAAAGCTTGTAATTAAGATAAAAGCAGATTGATTTATGAAAAAGTCTGTCGTTAAATTTTCTTTGGTTGCTGTTTGTTTGGTTATAATCCCTTGCGCTGGTCTTTGGGCGCAAACAGTTGTTGGACTGGATAACTGGTTTAACCGTGAAACACGAATGGTAAACCGTTTCATTATTTATGGACCGACTCAACCGATAGTGGCTATTCTCGCTGGGGAGATATATTTAAAGCTAAAGGTGCAGTATTAAGTACCCTTGAAAAACCTACCAGAGAAGTTCTCAGAAAAGTGGATATATACATTATTGTCGATCCTGATACGATTAAAGAAAACCCATCACCAAATTATATCGGGAAAGACGATATAGCAGCAATTACCCAATGGGTGAAAAAGGGCGGTGTACTTATAATATTGGCTAATGATGCTCCCAATTGCGAATTCACGCATTTAAATCATCTTACTTCAAAATTCGGTATAATTTTCAACCATGTTAGCCTTCATCCGGTAACCGGGAAAAACTGGGAAATGGGAGCTTTTAATAATTTACCGGCACATCCGGTCTTTTCAGGAGTTAAGAAAATTTATATGAAGGAAGTTTCTTCGATGAATCTTTCAGGAAATGCCAAATCTGTTCTAACCGAAAATAATACTGTTTTTATGGCAGAAAGCAACTATGGAAAGGGTTTGGTTTTTGCAGTCGGCGATCCCTGGATTTATAATGAATATATAGATCACGACCGGTTAACTCCAGATTTTGAAAACAGAAAAGCAGCTGAAAATCTAACATCGTATGTTTTGGGAAAAGTCTCCCGAAAGAAGAAAAAATAAAATCAGGGATTTAATGGAAGGGAGATATGAAATACTGAACCTTTTCCGGGCTCCGAAGTAACTCGCAATCTCCCTTTCATTAAATTTACAAGTCCTTTGCATATTGCTAACCCCAAACCATTACCACCTTGTGTTCTTGTTGAGGTTTCGTTTATTTGCCGGAACCGGTCAAAATGATGTCAATTTTTTCAGGTGGAATTCCAATCCCGGAATCCTGAACATAAATTTCAACTTCCGATTCATAAATATTGAAGCCAACTTCTATTAATCCTTTTTCCGTAAATTTAAATGCATTATCAATCAGGTTAATGAGTATCTGTTTCAACCTGAGGTAATCGGTTGTGATTTCAATATTTGGTCCTTTTTTTAAGTTTAGAGTTGTTGAGTCCCTATTGGGTTTCTCTAAGGCTAGACTGTAAAAATCGGACAATTCTTCCCATAATGTATTAAGCACAAACTTTGAATTTAATATTTCGAGTTGCTGTGCTTCAATTCTTGAAAAGTCTAGTATATCATTAATAATCCGGAGTAAATCTTTACTTCTTCCACTTATGTAGTTAGCATATCGCTGAAGTCTTTTCCAGA